>CAMKAP010000260.1 GCA_946410505.1 uncultured Clostridia bacterium | reverse complement strand
ATTATTGTCTCTTGTTTGTCAATTAAAATTTTACATTTGCACACTTTCCGCAGGCAGCGGGGGCCGCTTCCCATTCGCCTCCCATTCGGGCCCGAAACCGGCAGTTCCCGTCTGCGCATTTTTGGTCCGGCGCCGGGTTTGACATTTGTCGTTTTTCCTGATAAACTCATGATAAATTGGCAGAATGGATGTGTTCACATGAAGAAGAAGGTCACCATTCAGGACATCGCGGATGCGCTGGGGATCTCGCGCAACACCGTGTCCAAAGCGATCAACAATTCGGATGGCCTGGCCGAGGCCACCCGGGAAAAGATCCTGCAGAAGGCCATCGAGATGGGCTACAAGCAGTTTTCCTATGTCCGCGCAATCACTTCTGTGGCAGGGCGCGGGGACGATGCCATGCCGGTGTCCCCCGGGTATCAGGGAGAGATCGCGCTGTTTACCACGATTTTTCTTGATCAGTCTCATTTTGCCTCGCTGATGTTGGACAAGTTTCAGCGGGAGCTGTCCCAACTGGGATATACGCTCAACACGCACCGTGTCCGCCCCGAGGATCTGGAAAATGGCACGCCTCCCTTCAGCTTTTCGCCGGAGCGGGCAAGCGCCATTATATGCATTGAGGTATTTGACAAAGCCTATGCCGATATGATCTGCTCCCTGGGCCTTCCGGTGCTGTTTGTAGATGGCCCTGCAAAGCAATTCGGTGCTACGCTTCAGGCCGACCAGCTTTACATGGACAACACCAGCGAGATCTCCCGCTTTGTCCGCAGTCTGCTGGACCGAGGCTACCGGAAGATCGGCTTCCTGGGGGATTACAACCACTGTCAGTCCTTTTTTGAGCGCTATTACAGCTTCCGCGGCACCATGCTGATGGCTGGCGTTCCCGTGGAGGAAAACTATATTATCCGCAATTCCAAGCCCGAAGAGCTCATTGAGGCGTTTCGGGCACTCGACTCGCTTCCCGACTGCTTCATCTGCGCCAACGATTTTGCGGCCTTCGACGCGATCCGGGCCCTGGAAGCCCTGGAGAAGCGCGTCCCCGAGGACGTGATGCTCTGCGGTTTTGACGACTGCGCGGAATCCCGCACCAGCAAGCCGCCCCTGACCACGGTCCATATCCATACGCAGAGTATGGCCTTCTCTGCCGTCCAGCTTCTGTTCTCCCGCATCAAGGAGCCCTCGCTGGATTACCGCATTGTGCACACCCAGACGGATCTCATTGAGCGGGAATCCACGAATCGGTAATGTGATATGAAGTTTTTTTCTTATGAGAGTAAATTCAGCCAGCTGCTGCTGAAGCTGTGCTATGCCTGTTATTTGAATCTGCTGTGGTTTCTCTGCTCGATCCCGATCGTAACGATCGGCGCGTCCACCACCGCGCTGTACTACGCCGCCCTGAAGATCGTGCGCGATGAGGACAGCCACATCGCCTCCCTGTTCTTCCGCTCCTTCCGGGAAAATTTCAAGCAGAGCACCGTGCTCTGGCTGATCCTGCTGGCCATCGGCCTGTTTCTGGCGGGGGACGGCTATATCCTCTACCATCTGCGGCTGCATACCGAGGGCACCATGGCGGTGATCTGGACTCTGATCCTGGCGATCGTCATTGCGGCGGCCGTGGTGTATGTGATCGTGCTGGAGTATGTCTTCCCCCTGGTTGCCAGCGTGTCCAACACCAACACCGCCATGCTGAAAAACGCCTTCCTCATCGGCACGCACTATCTGTTTGCCACGATCCTTGTCTTCGCGGTCCACTTTGCCATGTTTTTTGCGGTCGTCGCCTGGTTCACGCCGCTGATCATCTTCGGAGAAGGGCTCTGCGCCCTTGTGAGCGCCTGGCTTCTCAGCAACATCCTGATCTCCGTCTCCGGCACGCCGGAGGAGAGCGGTGAGGAAGACGCGCCATGAAGCTTTCGATAAAGGAAAAAGCCGCCCAAAAGGCGGCTTTTCAAGCGATGAGTCCGGCGAAAAAGCTGGATCACATTTTGACTTATTATAAATGGCCGATCCTGCTGATGCTGCTGGCCCTGCTGGTGCTGGGCTCCGCCGTGCGGCGGCAGCTGACAAAACGGGAGCCGGTTTTGTACCTGGGCTTTGCCAACGTGGCTGTGGGGCCGGATCTGGAGGCGGCCCTGACAGAGGGCTTTCTCCGCCTGGAGGGCGGCGACCCCCGGCGGCATGAGATCTATCTTTACCGGGATCTCTATCTGTCAGACCATGCTGACGTGCTCAACCATGAATACGCCTACGCCTCCCGCATGAAGGTGATGGGCGCGATCCAGGCCCAAAAGCTGGATGGGGTGCTGATGAACCGGGAGGCCTACGATCTCTTTTCGGCCCAGGGCTATCTGCTGGATCTCTCCGCGCTGCTCTCCGGCTCCGACCCGGCGCTGTACGGACAGATCGCCCCGTATCTCACCGAGAACACTGTCACGGTGTCGGACAACACCCTGGAGTGGCAGCTGAACGAGGCGGAGACCCATGAGATCGTCACCGAGACCGTGCGCAACGGCGTCGCGCTCTCCTCGCTGCCCCT
>CAMKAP010000259.1 GCA_946410505.1 uncultured Clostridia bacterium | reverse complement strand
TATATGGCGCCATAGCCAAGTGGTAAGGCAGCGGACTGCAAATCCGCGATTCCCCAGTTCAAGTCTGGGTGGCGCCTCCAAAAAAACAGACGTCGTATGACGTCTGTTTTTTTGGAGGCCTCGCTTTGCTCCGCGCCGTTTCCCTCTCGTCGGAAGGTGTGATTCTCCAATGAAGTTCAAAAGCAAAGATGCCGCCGGTTCCCTGCTCATTTTACTGGCGGGCGTGTTATGGGGCAGCATGGGTCTCTTCGTGCGCAGACTCAGCGCGCTGGGCTTTGACTCCCTGCAGATCACCGCCGGGCGGCTCTTCTTCGCCGCGCTCTTCTTCTGGGGCATTCTGCTCTTTCGCCCGGCCCGGGAACGCCGCATCCGTCTGGCCGATCTGCCGCTCTTTCTCGGCCTCGGTCTTGCGAGCATCCTGTTTTTTACCTTCTGCTACTTCTCCGCCATTGCGCTCATGCCTCTCTCCACCGCGGCCATTCTGCTCTATACTTCGCCCATCTGGGTCACGCTGCTCTCCGCTCTTCTCTTTCACGAGAGGCTGACCGCGGCAAAACTCGCCGCTCTCTGCATGGCCTTCGGCGGCTGTGTGCTGGTCTCCGGCCTCGGCGGCGGACTGACGGCGCGCGGGCTGCTCTTCGGTCTCGGCGCCGGCTTCGGCTACGGGCTCTACAGCATTCTCGGCAGCATCGCCCTCCGGCGCTACTCTCCCTACACCGTCACCGCCTGGACCTTTCTGATTGCCGCCCTCGGTGCCTGCTGCATCTGCCGCCCGGCGCTGATGCTCATGACGCTCTCTGCCGCGCCCTCCCCGTCCGGCACCGTCCTGTTCTTTCTGCTCACCGGCTTTGTCACCGCCGTGATCCCCTTCCTTTCCTATACGCTGGGGCTGCGCAGCGTGGAGGCCGGCAAGGCCGCCATCCTCGCCACGGTGGAGCCCATGGTGGCCAGCCTCCTGGGCGTTCTGGTATTCCGGGAAAGCCTTTCGTTCAGCGCCGTCTGCGGCATTCTGCTGATCCTCGGCGCCGTGGTTCTGCTGAGTCTGCCGAAAAAATGATCCGTCAAAGACGGATCTTTTTTTATTCTGCGCCGCGCAGCGCCAAAACATCCTCCAGCGGGATCTGCCGCGTACCGAGGCAGAGCATGCGCTCCTCCCCGTCCACACGCTTCACCGTCCCCGTGGTTTCCGCATAGCGCCCTGCGCCGTAATAGGTAACGGTGATCCGGTCTCCCCGGCGCAGCCGCTGCAGCTGCCGGTCCAACTCCTCCTGTGCGTCCTCTCCCAGCAGGACCCGCTCCTCTGTTGTACATTCGGCGCCCAGAATATAGTCGCCGAAGCCCTTCAGTGCCGCATATGGGGCGAAGATCTTCGCTCTCTGTCCGTTTGTCATCCCGCTCGATGCCCTCCTACCTGTGCGTTTCTCTCCAGAGTTTTCCCGCCCTCCAGCAGGTTCATCCCCTTGAAGATCCCGTTTTTCCCGTATTTTTTCTTGATATGCACGATCGTCCTCTGCAGGTCCTTCTCCTGCTCCTGCTTTTGCGGCGGGGAAAAGATGTCGTACTGCCAGTTCTCCTCACGCCGCACCCGGTTGAAGCACACCCCCACATGGTAGACCGGTACGTTCCGGACGGCCACCCGGTCGTACAGCGCCGCCGTGTACTCCAGGATCTTTTTCGTGGAGCTGGTGGGCGGACCGGTGGAGATCGTGCCCACGGCCGGCTTCAGATCCGAGGAGAAGGAGTAGGCCAGCGTGATCCCGATGGAGGCGGTGGAAAGGCCCTTGTCCACCAGCTCCAGGCTGAGAAGCTCCGCCATCTCCAGGATCAGCAGCCTCGCCCCTGGTATGTCATAGCCGGTGTGCAGCACCTGTCCGGAGGACAGGGACTGCTCCTTCGGCACATAGGCCTTGATGTCCGCGATCGTGGCCGTCTCCCGGCCCCAGGCGTGATCAATAAGAAGCTGGGCGTTGACGCCGAAGACCTTGTAGAGCCAGCGCTCGTTGCCGTGGGCCACGTCCCGCATGGTGCGCAGGCCCATGGACTCCAGCCGGCGCACCGTGCCGTGGCTGACGGACCAGAAATCCGTCAGCGGCAGATGGTCCCAGAGCTTTTCCCGGTAATCGGCCTCGCTGAGGACGCCGATGTAGTCGGGCGCGTGCTTGGAGATGATGTCCAGCGCGATCTTGGCAAGATACAGGTTCTCCCCGATCCCACAGGTGGCGGTGATGCCGGTGGTCTCCAGAATGTCCCGCAGGATCATCTGTGCAAATTCCCGCACATTCATATGCCGCGGCCCCATATAGCGTGTCACATCCAGAAAAGCCTCGTCGATGGAATAGACGTGGATATCGTCCTCGGCCACATATTTGAGCATGATCCGGTGGATACGCGCGGAGCAGGCCATATAGTGGGTCATCTGGGGCCGCGCGATGATATAATCCAGTTCCAGACCTGGATCGCGCCGCAGCTCCTCCGCATACCAGGAGCTGCCGGTAAAGCGCCGCCGCGGCGCGCGCCGCAGTCGTTCCCGGTTGATTTCCGCCACCTTCTC
>CAMKAP010000258.1 GCA_946410505.1 uncultured Clostridia bacterium | reverse complement strand
GCTGCTGGGCGGATTCGAACCGCCGACCTCATCCTTACCAAGGATGCGCTCTACCTACTGAGCTACAGCAGCAAAGCGTATGCCCCTTCTTCAAGGGGCATACTGGCGACCACGAAGGGACTTGAACCCTCGACCTCCGGCGTGACAGGCCGGCGTTCTAACCGACTGAACTACGTGGCCATCAATCAGCTTTGTAAGAATACCAGACAATCGGCGGTTTGTCAACACTTTTTTTCAAAAACCCTCCGCCGACATTTTTTAAGAATCCTCCGCCTCGGCGGAGGATTCTTCTCGTCTTTCAGGCGCTCTCCCGGCCGCTTTTGTTCAGCAGGAGGCCGGCCAGGAGCAGCAGCGGCAGCCCGCCCACAAGGCCGATGGGTGCGGGACCGAGGGTCGTGTGGCTGAGATAGGCGGGGTTTAAGGCCAGGACGCCGAGGCCGGAGACGGCGTTGAACGCGCCGTGGGCCAGCGCGGGGATCCAGATGCAGTCCGTCTTTTCATACAGGTAGTCGATGATCGTGCCGAGGGCGATGCAGACCACGCAGAACAGCAGGGGTCCCAGCACCGGCGCGCCCCAGTAGGATGTGCCGTAATTGTAGCCCGCGAGAATGATGACCGGCCAGTGCCACAGGCCCCAGATCAGGCCGCCCAGCAGCCGGCCCTTCGCGATGCCGAAGCGCTCTTTGAGCCGGGGATAGAGGAAACCGCGCCAGCCCACCTCCTCGCCCAGAGCGGCGAAGGTGTTGATGAAGGGAGCATAGCTCAGCGCCTCCGCCAGCTGGATCAGCACCAGGGTTTTGAGCGTGAGGCCCTGGGCCTCCATTTGATGCATGCCCTCCTCCCCGAGCTGAGATGCCAGAAAGCCGAAGCTCAGATCCAGTGCCCCGGGGAAGAGCAGATAGTAGAGCGCGGCGCCCAGCACCGCCAGCACGGCAAAGCCAAACCAGGCGGCGAGGATCCATTTGCCTTTTCCGCGCAGACGCAGGTGCCAGCCCATGTCCCGCGGCGCTTTGGCCAGCAGCACGGCGGCGAAGGGCGCGTACATGGACGCGAGCAGCACGAGCTGGAAATACCGGGTCTGGCCGTTCCAGGCAAAGCCGATGGCCGCGGCCTGCAGCATCCAGGCCAGCAGGAAGGCCCAAATCAGATAGGAGGAGAGCTGTTTGTCTTTCATGTTGATACCTCAAAAAATGAGATCCTTCGCTTCCGCTCAGGATGACATAGCATTTACTTTCTTACAGAGGCGATGATCAGATGCACGAGCGGGGCGAACATCCCCACCATGGTCACCGGCAGGAACCATTGACCCAGGTTCCAGCCCTGCACGGAGCAGAGGATCAGCCAGCAGAACACGAGCACCGTGACGAGCTTCATGACCGCGATCATGTCTGCCGCGGCGGCCAGGGTGCGGGGATTGCGCTTCGGAACGCTCCAGGTATCCGGAAAAAAGGCGCAGACCGTCAGCACGCCGAAGAGCATCCAGGCGAGGAAAATGAGCATCACCAGTGTGCTCTTGTGGCCGAAGCCGTCGGCCAGGCCAGCCGCGTCAAAATGGGTGGGGATCCTGTCGGGCAGGGAGCCGTAGCGGATGATGGCATAGACTGTCACACCCAGCAGGGAGAAGCCGGAGAGCCCGGTCAATATATGGTGCCAGAGCTTTGGACGCATGGCACTCCCTCCCTGTCATTCGCTGCCGAGCAGGAAGCTCGGCACCACAAAGGAGAGAAGCATCATCCCAAAGAATACCGGCAGCAGCCACGCGCCCAGCGGGCGGCAGAGGGCGGAGCAGAGGGTCAGATAGGAGAAGAGCAGCGCAAGCTCCGCGCTCATCAGGTCGAGGCTCAGCCAGTTTGCCCCGATCGTCTTCCCGCCGATGCGAAGATTATTTACGCGCACGAAGCCGCCGTTCTGTTTCCGGAGGGCCGGCACGCGGGCGATTGCGGCGGTCAGCGCGAACATGGCCCAGCCGGTGGCGAGCATGCCCCACAGGGCGCCCTTGCCGCTGTATTCCTCCGGCCGGCCCGCGCCGTCGTAGTTCGTGGGGATCTCCGCCGGGATGCTGCCCCAGCGCAGCGCCACGAAGAGCGTTGCGCCCAGCAGCGCCAGGATGCCCAGGAGCAGCAGCACAAGACGCACGATCCGTTTTGTCATGGCCGGCCCTCCTCACTCAATATCCAGCTCGATGGGCTTGTCGATCTCCTCGCCCACGTATTTCCCGTTCTTCTTCCGCTGCTTGACGCACTCGGTGAGCAGATACTCGATCTGCCCGTTGAGGGAGCGGAAATCATCCTCCGCCCAGCGGGCCAGCGCGTCATAGAGCTTGGGGGACAGGCGCAGCGGCACCTGTTTCTTGGCGTTTTCGGCCATGGGGCATCAATACAGGCTGCCGGAGTTGACCACCGGCTGCGCGTCTCGGTTGCCGCAGAGGACCACGAGAAGATTGGAGACCATGGCGGCCTTGCGCTCCTCGTCCAGTTCCACGGTGTGGTTCTCGCTCAGGCGCTCCAGCGCCATCTCCACCATGCCCACGGCGCCGTCCACGATCATCTTGCGGGCGTCGATGA
>CAMKAP010000257.1 GCA_946410505.1 uncultured Clostridia bacterium | reverse complement strand
GGACTTTCTGGTCTGCAGCGGGGAGCTTCGCCTGCAAGCTGTTTTTCTCGGCGGCACAGAGCTTCAATAGGCTGTAAATCCCATGCGGCAGGGGACAGCGCGCAGACTCTTGTCATAACACGAAACCCCGGACAGCGGAAGTTTGCTTCCGCTGTCCGGGGTTTCTGCTGCGCTTTCGCTGCGTCTGCGCGCTGCTTTTTCAACTGCCGGGATCAGAGCTTTTTCAGATGCGCTTTCCAGATTTCAATATAAGCCTCCGCCTGTTCCCGGCTGGCAGCTTCGGCAAAGATTCTGAGCAGGGGCTCCGTTCCGGAAGGACGGCAAATGACAAACGAGTCATCCGCGAAATAGAGCTTGCAGCCGTCGATAAAATTGGTTTTCACATAGCCGGGTTCAAACACCGGCAGCGCGTCTTCCGCCAGCAGCCCCTGCTTTCCGCCGGCGAACAGGGTCTGCAGCTTTTCCTTCTGCCCGTCTGACAAAGGCGCATTGTACTCCACCAGAACACTGTTGCCAAAACGCGCCTTGAGATCGCTGATCATGGCGCTTGGCGTCAGACCGGTCTTGCAGATCATCTCCACAAACAGGGCCGCAGCGTAGATGGAGTCCTTCCCGTGAATGTGGCCGCGCACGGTCAGGCCGCCGGAGGATTCTCCGCCCAGGACCGCGTCCACCTGGTCCATCTTGGACGATATATACTTAAACCCGACCGGCACCTCATAGCATTCTTCACCAAGGGCATGGGCAACACGATCCAGCAGATGGGTGGTGGCAAGGTTCCTCACAACCGGCCCGTGCCAGCCCTTGTACTCATGGAGATAGTAGTACAGCAGCACCAGAATGTCATTGGCAGAAATATACTCGCCATTGGAGTCAATGATCCCCAGCCGGTCTCCGTCTCCGTCGATCCCAAGCCCCAGGTCATAGCCGCCGGCGACCACCTGAAAGGCCAGCAGCTGCAGAGTGCGCTCTGTGGGGGCAGGCATCATGCCGCCGAAAAATGCATCCTTATTGCCGTTGATCTGGTCAATCGTACAGCGCGTGGTGTGAAAAATCACGTTCAGCGGATAGCTGGATGAGCCGTGCATCGAATCAAACAGCAGCCGCGGGCCCGCCTCGCGGATCGCAGGAACATCAAGAATTGCCAGGATATCATCCAGAAAATCATTGAACGGATTCCGGATGTATGCAATGATCCCGCAATCCAGTGCCGTATCAAAGTCAATCGTATGAATATGTCCGGCTTCCGAAATGCGCCGCTCCAGATTCTCCGTCACGCTGACAGGGGCATCCCGGCCCTCTTCAACGATCACCTTGATCCCGTTATAGTTGGACGGATTGTGGGAAGCCGTCACTTCCAGCCCGTAATGCAGGCCCTGCTTTTTGACGGTGTGCATGATCAGCGGCGTTGGTGCGCTCCGGGGCAGCAGCCATACTTTGATGCCGTTCCCCGCGAGAACGACAGCAAGCCATTTGGATGCCGCATCTGACAGAAAGCGCCGATCATAGCCGATCACGACCGGCTTGTCGCTCTCGCCCAGGTCATGGATGCGATCGGCCAGGGCCTGCGCGATCAACTGAATATTGGCCATCTGGAAATCTTTCCCGATCTCTGCGCGCCATCCGCCGGTACCAAATCGAATCATTTTCAGTGCCTCCCAATCCTGCAGAGCTCACATGTATCTTTCCACAATCTGCCGAATCTCGTCCTGCCGCGCCTCCATCTCCTCGACCAGCCGCATCTGTGTCCTGGCACGGATCAGGTTATGCTCGGGATAGGCGGTCTTGTAATAGACATCGCCCTCCAGATAATCTGTCAGGAAACGCAGCGCCTGCTCATAGGTGATGCCAAGCGCCCCCATGGGAAGGATCTCGATTTCATGCGGGGTAAGTTTGCCGCCGCAGCCTTCGATAAAACCTCTGGTATAGGCCTCGTAACGCTCCAGATCGCAGTGGACTTTGGACAAATCTTGTTCGTCCTCGTCTGCGGTGCTTGCCCCGCTGCGAATGGCATCGCCGAAGTCATTCATCGAAAAGCCCGGCATGACCGTATCCAGGTCGATCACGCAGATCGCCCTGCCGGTCTCCCCGTCGATGAGAAGGTTGTTCAGCTTGGTGTCATTGTGCGTAACGCGCAGGGGGATTTCCCCCCGGTCGTAGCTGTCCATGGAATATCTTGCCAGCGCCTCTCTTTCCAGGATAAAGGCGATCTCCTTCCCGCAATCGTTTACGCGGCCGCTGATGTCCTTCTCCAGAACGGTCTTGAAACGCTCAAACCGGCCGCGGGTATCATGGAAGCCAGGGATCGTGTAGTACAGCGTGTCTGCGGGATAGTCGGACAGCTGGCTCTGAAAACGCCCGAAGGCGAGACCTGTCACATACAGGTCCTCCGGGGATTCCGCCGTATCCCGGCTGAGCGTATTCTCAATAAACCTGGAAATACGCCAGTATTCCCCATCTCCGTCCAGATAGAAAAACATTCCGTTGGCGGCCGGAATAAAGCGGAGCACCTCCCGCTCCGGGTCACCGCCGGCGGCTTCCACTTTCTTTCGCAAATGGGCCGTAACCCCGAC
>CAMKAP010000256.1 GCA_946410505.1 uncultured Clostridia bacterium | reverse complement strand
ACGTCCTCGTCCGCCTCTGCGACATCGAGTGCCCCTTCTCGACGCCGCTGGCGATGCGGACGAGCTCGATGCCCTTGAGGAGCTGCTCGGGATAGTTGAGCATGGTCAGATGGTCGCCGTTGAGGTAGGGCTCGCACTCGGCGCCGTTGATGATCAGCTTATCCACCTTGCCGATGCCGCCGCGGATCTTGAACGCGGTGGGGAACATGGCACCGCCCATACCGACGACGCCCGCTTCACGGATGCGGTGCAGGATCGCGTCGGGGTCCTTGCGCTCCTCTTCCGTCAGAGGGGCCATGAATTCCGCGTCATCCTTGTAGTCGTTCTCGATAACCACGGACATGATCATATCGCCCAGAGGATGAGGCCGGGGCTCCACCGCAACGACGGTGCCGGAAACCGGAGCGTGGACCGGAGCGGAGACAGGCGCAGGATTGTCGCCGATCTTCTGACCCATTTTCACATAGTCGCCCTTCTTCACCAGAGGCTGGCAGGGTGCGCCTATATGCTGGGCCATGGGGATGACCACTTGGACAGGCGGTGTGATGACGGTCACCGGAATCTGCGGTGCCTTCATATAATCGGGGTGCACGCCGCCGACAAATGTTTGGGACATAAGCTTCACCTCATACTTATATTGACGTAGGGAAATTCAGCTACCGTAGATTTTAACATAATCTGTCGCTGGATGTCTACCCGATTTTCGTCGAAATTAGGCAATTTCCATAGACAAGTTTGTAACAATCCCCTTTTATGTCGGCCTGAAGCTGGAAAAATGCACAAAAGGCTCTCCCGTCCTTCTCACTATATGCAGGGGCCATGTGCCGTACAATCCTCCTCTTCCGCCGCGCCCCGTTCGGGATCAGAAGGAAAAAGCCTGCCGAAAAAGCTGCATGTTCTGCTAACTTCCCTCAAAAAAATCTTGTATTCCGAACCGTGATTCAGTAAAATATAGAGCAGTACAGACAGAAATCATCCGGAGCCACGGGGAGACACGCATGAAAATAAACAGAGGCCTCTTTACGGGCGGTATTCGACTGAAGATATTTCGCATGCTGCTGGTCACCATCGTTCTGATCATCGCAGCTTATACGATCGTCTTTTTTTACCAATCGAACAAGGTGGAGCAGCTTGTCAATGATATCTATGAAGCGCAGGAGCAGCTCTATATCGACAACGGTCTGGAGGATCAGTACGATGCCATGCGCAGCAGCGCTGTCGCCACATTCCACAGAGAAATGTTCCATGCCCGGAACATTCTGATCCTGCTGGTGGTTTTGATCGTGGCAGCGGGGATGGCCTCCGCCTTCTCCATCGCCGGCCGCATCACCGACCCGCTGAACACCATCACCCGTCGTGTGGCGTCCCTGGGCGTTCGAAACAGGCAGTTTATGATGGAGGATGCGTACAGGACCGGAGACGAGATCGAGGTTCTGGCGGAATCCTTCGCGAAGCAGTCTGCCAGGACCAGGCTCTACATTGACCAGATCAAACGGGTTACTGCGGAAAAAGAGAGGATCGGAGCGGAGCTCGACATGGCCAGCAGGATTCAGGCCAGCCAGCTGCCGAGGTTGTTCCCGCCCTTCCCGGACAGGAAGGAGTTCTGCCTCTATGCCAGCATGAACCCGGCGAAGGAAGTGGGCGGCGACTTCTATGATTTCTTTATGATCGACGACGATCACATGGGCTTCGTTATGGCGGACGTATCCGGAAAGGGCGTGCCCGCCGCGCTGCTGATGATGGTTTCCCGTGTCCTCATCAAATCCAGCCTGCAAAACGGACGCAGCCCCTCCGAGACTCTGGAAAGCGTCAACAACCAGCTTTGCGAGAGCAACGAAGCGGACTTTTTCGTAACCGTCTGGCTTGCGGTGTTTGAAATATCGACCGGAAAGGGCGTCGCGGCAAACGCCGGCCACGAGCACCCGGTGCTGCGCAGGGCGGGCGGCAGCTATGAGCTGCAGGTCTACAGGCATTCCCTGCCGGTGGGCGCCATGAAGGGCATCCCCTTCAAGCAGCACAGCTTTCAACTACATCCCGGCGACAGCTTTTTTGTGTACACAGACGGTGTCGCGGAAGCGACCAACGGGAAAAAAGAGCTTTACGGCGCCGAACGCATGCTCCAGGCCCTGAACCGGGACCCGGATGCAGAGCCCGATCAGGTTCTTGCCAATGTCACACAGGATATTGACAGTTTTGTGGCCGGTGCGGAACAGTTCGATGATATTACCATGCTGTGCTTCCGCTATGTGGGGCCTTCCGGCCGCTGATCGACAATCGGCAGTCATTCCAGTTACAGGAGACGTATGCGATGAAAAGCAACAGGATACGGAGCGCGCTGCGAATCATAGGAGATATTTTTATTCCGCTGCTTCCCGGCATCATCAGCGCCGGACTCTGCGGCGGCTTTGCGACCCTCATAGCGCAGACGGTGCCGAGCTACGCCCAAAACAACGTCTGGGCCTTCATATACCAGATCCTGACACTGATCAACAGCTCCATGATGAGCTTTCTGATGGCCTGGGCAGGCTATCGCGTGGCAGAGCGCTTCGGCGGAACGCCCATTCTGGGCGGCA
>CAMKAP010000255.1 GCA_946410505.1 uncultured Clostridia bacterium | reverse complement strand
ACACCCCATTCGTTAGTAGTATACCATACTGTCTAACAAATGGGGTGCTGTTCAGGATGTCTCCGGTGTTTTTTTGGGGGCGGACACGCAGCCAGCAAAATCGTAAAGCCCTATGGGCTTTGATTCTATTGTTATCAAAAAACCTACGGATATGACTGGCGGTACTCGGGCATAATCCAGAGATCATAAAATGAATAATGGCTCATATTCGAATGAAAGAGCTTTTGACAATAACCCAGTTGAAACACAGCACCTAGGAACATGCTGATTGGCTTTGCGGAGCATGCGACAAACGGCTTTCCGTATCTATAAGTGGGAAAACAAGTGGGAAAACAAGGATGCCACAGATTGAACGATAACTATTTCTAAATAAACAAGCCGAAAAAACGAAAATTCCTTGATCTCATAACGAAATCAAGGAATTTAAGCGGCGGAGATGGAGAGATTCGCATGCATCTGCGCCTTGCGGGAGACGGCGCAGATCAAGGAATCGCCCAGTGTGCGCACTGGACGATGAACACGCCCCCGGCGTGTTCGACACACATTCGAATCTCTCCAACTGCAAAATAATACAGCCACCCCATTGGGGTGGCTGTATTATTTTGGCGGAGATGGAGAGATTCGAACTCTCGAGGAGCTTTTGACCCCTACACGATTTCCAATCGTGCGCGCTCGACCAACTACGCGACATCTCCGTATTGCTCAAGAAAACAGAACTATTCACTTGTCAGCCTGCGTATTATAATATACCTTTCCGACAAAGTCAAGAATATTTTCTCTCTCAGCGGCAAAAACTTGAAGAAAAGCGCGCGGGATGTGCGTCGGCTGGGGATAGCGGAGAGCGGGAACGGGCAGACGCCGGCACCGGCGCGGAGGGAGGAGCGCATGAAAATCAACAAGCAGAACTACAGGGACTACGCCGAGCGGCATGCGCCGCGGTCACAGGTGGGGCGCAACTGCCTCGGCGCCTTTCTGGTGGGCGGCGCGGTCTGCTGTCTGGGTCAGCTGATTCTGGCGGTCTGGCAAGCCGCGGGCCTTGACGAGCAGGCGGCGGGCACGGCGGAATCCGTCACGCTGGTGGCGCTCGGGGCGCTCCTGACGGCGTTGGGCGTCTATGACGATCTGGCGGCGGTCGGCCGGGCCGGGACACTGATCCCCATCACCGGCTTTTCCAACGCGGTGGCCGCTCCGGCCCTGGAATTCAAGACCGAGGGGCTGGTGACCGGAACCGCGGTGAAAATGTTCTCCATCGCGGGCCCCGTGATCGTCTACGGCCTTGCTGCAAGCGCCGTTTACGGCCTTGTGCTGTGCCTGATCGGCGGCTGAGAACTATTTCTCCATCAGGTCCACCACGCTCTGGGCGCAGCGGATAAAGCGGCGGATGTTCCTGTCGCCATGGCGGCGCTCACTCATGGCGACGCAGAGGCGGCGGACAGCCGGCGGCTCCAGCGGCACGGCCTGCACCGGCTCATGAATGTCCCGCATGATGAGTGAGGAAAGGATGCTCACGCCCAGACCGTGTGCCACCATGGAGGCAATGGCGGCGTCGTCCAGATTGGTGTGGCGCACGCGGGCGGCGATCTTGTCCAGGTCCTGGCCGAAAAGCGGATCAATGTCCAGGTCAAAATCAAAGGAGGGCATCAGGAATTCGCGCCCGGCAAAGCCGCGGAGCGGGAAGGACGAAACCGGCTGCGCCCCGTCTCCGGGCAGAATGGCCAGCAGCGCGTCGTCCGCCAGGGGGACCATGCTCAAACCCTGGCACAGAGACTCCTGATAGCTGACGATGGCACAGTCCAGCTCATCGTTTTTCAGCTTGTCATAGAGCTCCACGATTCCGCCCACATCCATGACCACGTCCATATCCGGACTCACGCGCCGCAGCTCCGCCAGAATGGAGGGGAGCCACTGACGGGCCACGCTGGCGTAGGCCCCCAGGCGCAGGGTGGTGACGCTCTGCTCCCTCAGCTGCCCGGCCGCATCCTCCAGTTCCTGCGTCGCCGCCAGGAGCTTGCGCATCTGAGGCAGAAGCCGCTGGCCGGCAGAGGAGAGGTGCACGCCGCTTTTGCTGCGCACCAGCAGATTGAGGCTGAACTCGTTTTCCAGTGCGTTCATCATATGAGTCAGGCCCGACTGCGTGTAGCCCAGCTCCTGGGCTGCGGCGGTGAGACTGCCTTTTTCCACGGACGCCAGCAGGGCGGCGATCTTCTTCGTGTCCATTGTTAATTATTTCTCTTTCTTATATCGCATATCATCCATGACAATTTCTAATTACATACATGATAATGCAGAGCTTGGTAAAATGCAAGAGGGATGCTATAATGAATTTACCAAAGCAAAGGATAAAAGTCTGTTCGGCCTCGGGCGAGATAGCGTGCACGGTCATTATACACGGCAGCTGGCGTCAGATTCCGGCCAGATTCTTTTTATTTGGCTTTGTCTGAGGAATGAGGAAAAAGAAGAGAGGAGAGTAATTATGGAAAACAATCGCAGTTCCTGGGGCAGCAATCTTGGCTTCCTGCTGGCTGCCATCGGCTCCGCTGTCGGTCTGGGCAACATCTGGGGCTTCCCGTACAAGA
>CAMKAP010000254.1 GCA_946410505.1 uncultured Clostridia bacterium | reverse complement strand
CTTTCACCCAGCGGATTGCCGATGGCGGCCACGTGATCGCCCACACGCAGAGATGCACTTTCTCCAAGCTGGGCGGCGGGGAGACCCTTGGCCTCGATCTTGAGGAGGGCTATGTCGCTGATACTGTCCGCGCCCACAAGCTTTGCCTCAAAACTGCGATCGTCAAAGAGCGTGACCGTGGCGCTTTTGCACCCTTCGATCACATGGGTGTTGGTGAGGATCAGACCGTCTGCACTCAGAATGACGCCGGTACCCCAGTTATAGCCCACCATACCCTTCTGATAGCCTGCGATGGCCACGATGGAACGGCTGCAGCGCTCATAGAGCTCCTGGAGGCTCAGCTCCTCACCCTCGGCGGGGATCAGCTTCTGTTCGTAAGCAATAGGGAGCTGCGCCCGCTCGATGTCGATGCGGGAGACATCCACCTGGACGGACTGATAAAAGTTCTCAAAGAACTCGGCCGGGTCCGCGGGCATCTCTTCCGGCGTGTCGCTCTCCTCCGCACCGGGCGTGGGAAGCGTTACCACGGGATCTGAGGCGCCGGGATTTGAGAACAGAAGAGAGCTTGCCACGATCAGGGCGAGCAAAATGCACACAGCGCCGGTAATGCGCAGCGGCGTCCAGTTCTTTTGCTTCTTCTGCGGCACGGCAGCCTCTGCCTGTGCGCTTTCAGACTCCAGGGGCGCATACCATGCGCCGCCCTCATACCATTCGTTGTTGCTCATTTTTATCCCTCTGTTTCGTGCTCTCCGCGAGGGGAAGCGTAAATACAAATTCGGTCATGCCGTCCCCGCTTTTCACGGCGATATCCTCGTCGTGGCTGTTGAGGATGGTTTTCACCAGGTAAAGACCCAGTCCCACGCCGTCCTTGTCCATGCTGCGGGAGCGGTCGGATTTGTGAAACCGGTCAAAGATAAAGGGAAGGTCGTCCGGCGGGATGGTCTCGCCGAAATCCTTGACGGATACATAGGCTTTGCCGTTATCCTTATACAGCTTAAGAATCAGACAGCTGCCGGGGGAGGAAAACTTTACGGCATTGTCCAGCAGATTGTAGATGACCTGCGTGATCGCGTCCTTGTCCGCACGGACAAGGATGGGATTATCCGGCAGCTGCGGGTCCACATCCAGGTTTTTCTTTGTGGCCCGGCTCTCGAAGCTCAGAAGCGTCTGCACGATCAGCTCCGAGATGTCGAATACGCTGCGATGGCTTTTGTCGCTGGCCCTTGACCGCGCCTGAGAGACGCTCAGCATATCCCGCACCAGACGGGAGAGCCTGCGGGTCTCATCCCGGATGGAGACCAGGTATTTGCGCTCCTCCTCCGGCGGGATGGTGCCGTCCAGGATCCCGTCGGCAAAGCCGGCGATGGTGGTCATGGGGGTCCGCAGCTCATGGGAAATGTTGGCGATGAATTCGCTGCGCCGCTGCTCGGACTGCTCCAGAGAGTCTGCCATCTTGTTGAAGGAATCGATCAGCGCGCCCATTTCGTCGGCAGGATCCTCGGTCTGCCTGACGCGGACCGAAAAATCTCCTCTGGCAAATTTGCGGGAGGCCGCGGCCATCTCGTCCAGAGGCTTGGCCATATGGCGGGAATAGATCAGCGTCACCAGGAGTGCAGCAAAGAAAACGCCCATGCTCACCACGGCGGTGATCATCAGAAAGGTGGTCCAGGCATCCAGCATCCGGTCCACCTGGTTGGAGACAAAAGCATAGCCGAGAGTTTCGCCGGAGTCCGGCTCAATGATCGGCACGGCCGCCACATAGCGGCGGCTGTGGTACAGACCGCCCAGATCCGTCAACTGATCGAAGGGCCCGTGGGAAAGCTCGGCAATCATCTCCTCCGGGAGAGATACGCCCAGATGCTCACACATGGGGTTACGATCTGAACAGCTGAGAATGACACCGTCAGCGTCGGAAATGAAAATGTGATCCCCGGTGGACTGGGCGATGGAACTGATGGACATGCTCAATACCCAGCTGGAGAGGGAGTCGCCCCTGGCGATGGCGGCCGCCGTGCGGGAGACTTCTTTTGCGCACTTGTCCATCCCGGCGCGGTAATCGCTGATGACGTAGGTGCGCCCGATGCCGACGAAGGACAGGGCGATGATTAGAAAGCTCACGAACACCAGCAGTGCTGTCGCCATGAAGTTTCGGAGAAAAATGCTTTTCATGCCGTCTCAGTCAAGCAGCTCGAACTTGTAGCCAACGCCCCAAACGGTTTTCAGGCTCCACTTGTCGCTGACGCCTTCCAGCTTCTCGCGCAGGCGCTTGACGTGCACGTCCACCGTGCGGGAATCGCCGAAGTAGTCAAAGCCCCAGACCTCGTCCAGAAGCTGGTTGCGGGTAAAGACACGGTTGGGCGAGGAGGCGAGATGGTACAGAAGCTCCATCTCCTTCGGCGGCGTGTCCACTTTTTTGCCGTCAACGATCAGCTCGTAGGAATCCAGATTGATAACAAGCTTATCGAAGCTCAGTTTCTTTTCCACCGGCGCGTCCGCGTCGGTGCGCCGCATGACCGCGTGAACCCGCGCAAGCAGCTCTTTGACCTCGAAAGGCTTGGTCACATAGTCGTCCGCACCCATCTCCAG
>CAMKAP010000253.1 GCA_946410505.1 uncultured Clostridia bacterium | reverse complement strand
ACGTGTTCTCCAACATGGGCAAGGTCGGCCCCCTGTTCGGCGTCATCTTCTATGTGCTGGTCCTGATCGCGGCCATTTCCTCCGCCATCTCCCTGATGGAGACCATCGCCGCCCACTGGATCGACAAGGATCTGGCCAAGGGCGAGAACGACACCCGTCAGCAGCGCGTGCTGATCGTGTCCCTGCTGATCCTCATCGAGGCGGTTGTCGTCGCGGCCGACGGCCTGGGCTCCAACTTCTCCCCCGCGAGCCTGCTGGGCATCTCCACCGTCCCCACCTTCCTGGACTGCTTCCTGGACTTCATGGACTGCTGGTCTGAAGGCATTGCGATGCCTCTCGGCGCCATGCTGATGGCCCTGATGATCGGCTGGGAGCAGAGCCCCGACCTGGTGCTGGATGAGGTGGCCCACGGCGATCCCTCCGAGGGCTTCAAGAAGTTCTACCGCTTCTGCATCAAGTTCGTCGTTCCCATCGTGATGGCCTTCGTGCTGGCCGGTCAGATGATTGACTTCTTCGGCGGCAACCAGATCATCTGGTACGTCGTCTCCGTGCTGGCGCTGGTGGTCTTCTGGATCATCGCCGCCGCCAAGCCCGCGCAGAACAGCTGAGTCAGCTTCTGTAAGCGCAGCGGAAACATAAGAAATCCAAAACCGGCTGCAGATTCCTCTGCAGCCGGTTTTCCTTATTGCAGCGGAAAGCCGCACTTGGTATAGTCGAGAAAACAGCAAGGGGGATGCCTGAATGATCGCAAAGGTGAACGGAGTCGAACTCTATTATGAACAGAGCGGGGCCGGGCGCCCGCTGATCATGGTCCACGGAAACGGCGAGGACCACAGCATTTTCAATGAAGCGGCGGCAAAGCTGAGGAAGGAGTTCTGCGTCTATACGGTGGACTCCCGCAGCCACGGCCGCAGCAGCCGGGTGTCTGTGCTCCACTACGAGGATATGGCGGAGGACATGATTGCCTTCATGGAGGCGCTGGATCTGCGGGATGTACTGTTTTACGGCTTCAGCGACGGCGGTGTGGTGGGGCTGCTGGCGGCCTCCCGCTGTGAGCGGATCACGACGCTGGTCGTCAGCGGCGCGAATTTGAGCCCCAACGGCGTCAAACGCAGCCTGCGCCTGATGATCTGGGGCATGAACAAGCTCAGGCCGGACGACAAGCTGGCCCTGATGCTGCGCGAGCCGCAGATCTCCGACCGGCAGCTGCGGGCCATCCGGGCGGATACGCTGGTGCTGGCCGGCAGCGGCGATCTGATCCTGCCCGAGGAGACCAAACACATCGCCGCCACCGTTCCCGGCGCGGTGCTGCAGATCCTGCAGGGAGAGGACCACGGCTCCTACATTGTCCACAGCACAAAGATCGCGGACATTATCCTGGACTATGTGACAGACTGAAGAACGCCCGGGCGGCAGCCCGGGCGTTTTCTGTATAGGGAGACGGTTCAGAACAGGCCGAGGAAGCCCTTTTTCTGATACGGGGCGCTGGAGACGGAGCGGACCTCATAGCCGATGGCACCGATTGCGTCCCGGAGCTGCTGCTCGTCCAGCGCTTCCTCGGAGAGGATCACGGTCTCGCCCCTGGTGTGGGAGGAGCTGACCTTCTTCACGGGGAAGGCTCTGCGCACGGCGTCGTTGATGTGTGCCTCGCACATACCGCACATCATACCGTCCACTTTGACTCTGGTTTCAATCATTTGAATCCTCCTCGCAGAAACAGGGCTGTGAAAAACCTTTTCACAGCCCCTTTTGTTTACGGTTTCTTCGCTGTCTGCATGCAGCCGCCGCAGGAGCCGCAGGCACCGCAGGATGCACAGCTGCCGCCGCAGGAGGATTTGCCTGCCTTCCGGTCCCGGATCATGCCGCGGATCACCAGCGTCACGACAACGACAAGGATTGCGATGACCACGATATTTGCAATGTTAGCCGTGAGCCAGGCGAGCATTTTCATTCCTCCTTTTGTTCTCCTGCGGAGGCCGTCGGGACGGCCTCCGCAGAACGCATTCGATTACTTGACTTCGAGCTTGGTAGCTTCCTTATAGGGCTTGAACAGCTGCCAGCACATGAGGCCCAGCAGCGCAAGCGCCACGATCAGGCCCAGAACGCTGAGGTTGCCCACGAACAGGCCGCCCAGCTGGTAGACGATCAGGGCCACCACATAGGCGAAGAGGCACTGATAACCGATGGCAAACCAGGTCCACTTGCGGTTGTTCATCTCGCGCTTGATGGCGCCGATGGCCGCAAAGCAGGGGGCGCAGAGCAGGTTGAAGATCATGAAGGCGTAAGCTGCGAGCTTGCCGTGGCCGCCGGAGAACTTGTTGAAGTCGGCCGCGACCTTATCCCAGATCTCGTCGCCTTCTTCGCTCAGCTCGGCCTCGCCGCCCTCGTCATCGTAATTATACAGCACGCCGAAGGTGCCGACAACCTCTTCTTTTGCAACGAGACCCGTCACCGTGGCGACAGTCGGCTTCCAGGAGCCGAAGCCCAAGGGCTTGAAGACAGGGGAGACAAAGCTGCCCATGCCGGCCAGGATGGAGTCGTCCATGGGCGCGACCTCGTCCTCGGGGATACCCATCTTGTCTGCCAGCGCAGAGACATATT
>CAMKAP010000252.1 GCA_946410505.1 uncultured Clostridia bacterium | reverse complement strand
CGTGCGCCGGCAAAGCAAATGCCCGCCGATCTTCCACAGGAGCACTGCACAAAAGCCCGCCAGCCAGACGCCTGCCAGTCCCTTAGTCAAGCGCACCGGTACCCGGATCACCCACAGCGGGCGCAGAACGCCGATCCCCGTATAGACGAACAGATATAGCAGTCCGGGCAGCATCCACAGCGAAGCGCAGCTGCGCGCATCCACATGTTTTCTCAGGAGCGGCAGAAGCAGGAGCAGCAGAGCATAGTACAGGGAAATATGCAGGAAAACAGTGGAGAATCCGGCGAAATTCTGCACGGCGAGCGCCTCCCGTCGGCTCCCGATGAGAAGCGGCATCAGCAGCATCGCCGTCACATAGCCCAAAAAAGCTTCCCGCGGCAGGGGGGCCGGGTGAAAGCGCCTCGGCTGCAGGCCGTAAAGCTCGCCCCGCTGTTCTTTCCGGCGGCGGTACCGGGTCCCCAGCCCCACAGCGACGGCGAAGGACGCAGACACCAGAATAAGCGCAGTATCCGCCTGATTCACAGCTTGTCCTCCTCTAATAGCCGCCGCAGTTCTGCCAGCTCTTCCCGGCTCAGTCCGCTGTCACAGAGAGCGCTGGCAAAGGCCGATATGCTGCCTCCGCAGACCTTCTCCACAAAGCAGCGGCTCTGCGCCGCCTGATACTCCCGCCGGGTGACCAGCGGCACGTAGCGGCTGCGCCGCCCTTCCTTTTCCACACGCACATATCCCTTTTCCGCAAGCCTCGTCAGCAGCGTCAGCAGCGTCGTCACCGCAAGGCTCCTCTTCTGCGCCATTTTTTCCTCGATCGCCGGGCGGCAGATCGGCTCCTCCAGCTCCCAGAGCACCTGCATGACCTCCAGCTCCGAATCTGGCAGCCTCCGCAGTTTCTCTTCCATGATTCCGTCTCCTTCTACAGTTGTAGTATGAATATATACTACAATTGTAGAATCATTTTGTCAAGAAAAAGTGAAGGAGCCCCTCTCCCCTTTCACGGGTGAGAAGCTCCCTCGCATTCCAATGCTCTGCCGGGTATGATATTCTTTACGCGCTCATGTGTTTTTCCCAAAAGCTTACAGCGTGGTCGATCCAGCCCTCGGCCTCCGTGCCGATGCCGAGGCCGAAGCCGTGCCAGCAGTCCGGGAAATAGTCCATCTCCGCCTCGATGCCGATGGCGTTCAGGTCCGCCACGCGGGATCTGGCGTTGGCCTGGCAGTAGGTGTCCCTCCCGCCCAGGTTGGCGTAGGTGGGCACGTCGTTGGGATTGACCTCATAGGAGGCCGAATACTGGGTCACCACGATGGCGGGCTTGCCGTGGTCCTGGCCGCCGAAGGCGCCCGCGCCCTGCTCGCAGTACCAGACCGCGTAATGCGCGCCGGTGGAGCCGCCCCAGATGGAGTAGTCCGAGGTGTCCACGCCCAACTCCTCGGCATGGTCAAAGATAAAGTCGATGGCCCGGGCCATGTCCTCACAGCCGGAGATCTTCCCGGGGCGGAACACCAGCGCGAAGGCGTTGTAGCCGCGCTTGGAGAGCTCATAGGCCTGGGGGAAGCTGTCATGGATGGAGCCGACATAGCGGAACGCCATGCCTGAGGAGAGCACCGCGAACTTGCCGCCCTCCTCCCCGCGGAAGAAGAACAGGCCCGTGTCGGCCTTGGCGGGATCCGCCGCCTTCTCCTCATCGGTATAAATATCGTAGAAGACCTGCTTGCCCTCGTCCGCCTGGGCCTTCAGGTAGCTGAGCACCTCGGCAGCGTTCTCGGGGTTGATGCTGTGATAGGCGGGCAGCAGATAATACATCTCCTTGATCGGGAGCCGCTCTGGAATGTCGAAGGCCGTGGGGAACAGCAGCCGCCCAAAGCCGGAAAAAGCGGGGTCGTCGATCACGTCATGAATTTTTGTGTCCACGGTAAAGGCGCCGCTGTCCCCCTCGGCCGAAGCCGCGACGGGAAGACACAGCAGCAGTGCAAAGCTCAGGAGCAAAACGATCCAGCGTCTCATGTCGTACTCTCCTTCCTGGAATTGCCCACAGTATACCACCCTTTTCCCCCCAAGACAATCCACCCTGTTCAAAAAACTTCTTTTATGGTAAGATCGTCACGAGGTGAGCGCTATGAGAAACACCACGCTCTGTCACATCGAGCAAGACGGAAAATACCTAATGATGCACCGGGTAAAAAAGGCCGTGGACGAGAACCGGGACAAGTGGATCGGCATCGGTGGGAAGTTCGAGGAGGGCGAAAGCCCGGAGGACTGCCTGCTGCGCGAGGTGCGGGAGGAGACGGGGCTCCGGCTGAAAAGCTGGCGGTATCGGGGCATTGTGACCTTTGTCTCCGACGAGTGGGGCACCGAGTACATGCACCTCTTCGTCTCCGACGATTTTGAGGGCGAAGTGCGGCGCGACTGCGCGGAGGGGCAACTGGAGTGGATCGGCAAGCAGGAGCTTCTCCTGAAGCCCATCTGGGAGGGCGACAGGATCTTTCTGCGCCTGCTGGACACGGATCGGCCTTTCTTTTCCCTCAAGCTCCGCTATACCGGCAACATACTGGTCGAGGCCGTGCTGGACGGCCAGGCGCTGCCGCTGCCCCCACCCGGCGCCGACTGAGGGACACATCTCCGCTCCCTGACTGCACAGCCCGCCTTACAGCGATCCCCTGTTGCCAGGTTCGTTCTCCATAATGATCATCGGATGGCGAAATCAAT
>CAMKAP010000251.1 GCA_946410505.1 uncultured Clostridia bacterium | reverse complement strand
CGCATCCTGGCCGCTGAAAAAGCCGCCGTTTTCGTGCCGCAGCTCCCGCAGGCAGTAGTCCAGCGTGCTCTCGGCCACCGTGCGCCAGAGAGCATAGTGCCCCTCCTGCCAGGCCTCCGTGAAACAGAGGGCCAGCAGGGCGTTGTCGTAAAGCGTCTTTTCAAAATGGGGCGCCAGCCACTCCCGGTCGGTGCTGTAGCGGCAGAAGCCGCCGCCCGGATGGTCGTAGATCCCGCCGCGGTACATCTGCTGCATGGTAAACTCCGCCATCCGGCGCAGAGAGCGGTCCTCCGAAAGCTGCGCCTGCCGCAGCAGAAAGAGAAGATTCTGCGGCGCGGGGAATTTGGGCGCGGCGCCAAAGCCGCCATACTCCTGATCAAAAGAGCTGCGCAGCTGTTCGGCCGCCTGTTTCAGCATTTCCTCCCCGGCCTTCCCGGCGGCGGAATTGTCCTCTCCGGCGAGATAGGCGGTGATCTCCGCCCCGGTTTTCAGAAGAGATGCCCGGTCATGCTGCCAGCGCCCGGCGAGGGCCCGCAGCAGCGGCAGCAGGCCGATCCGTCCGCCGCGGCTCTCCCGCGGGAGATAGGTGCCCACGAAAAAGGGCTGCTGATCGGGCGTCATGATCACGGTCAGGGGCCAGCCGCCGCTGCCGTTCAAGGCGGTGCAGGCCTCCATATACACGGCGTCCACGTCGGGCCGCTCCTCCCGGTCCACCTTGACGGGCACATAGTACCGGTTCAAAACTTCGGCCACGTCCTCGCTCTCAAAGGACTCCCGGGCCATCACATGACACCAGTGGCAGGTGGCGTAGCCTATGGAGAGAAAAACGGGCTTGTCCTCCGCTTTGGCCTTCTCGAAGGCCTCCGGCCCCCAGGGGTACCAGTCCACGGGGTTATCCTTATGCTGCAGCAGATAGGGCGAGCGCTCGTTTTCAAGATGATTGGACATGACGCATCCTCCGGAAAAAAGATTTACACAAAGACGGATTTGGATTATACTTTATTTATAGGTGGCATACAAAAGGGCAGTTGCTCAATATAAGAACCGTTTCTTTCCTTTCGCGGAAAGAAATGGTTCTTACACTCCCAAGAAAGGCGACAAGGGGAAGGGGTCCACCTTGCCGCAAATGCCATTCCCGGGCCTGCTTCACGACGGCCCGCCAATGGCGCGGCTGCGGAAATTGCGCACCGCCTGTATCTGCCACCGGCAGCGGCGGCCTGCAATTCCCCTTGACCCCTCGGGAGGAGCGGGCAACGGGATGGCATTTCAGGTCGCCCTAAAAGGTAAGCTGGTCATTACCCCGGCCTGCGGTGTACAGTATAAGAGGAATCTCCCGCACGTTCGTCCGCTGGCTCGCCGGGTTCACAACCCATTGAGCGCCGCGAGCGTAAGCGAAGCCACGCGCGAATGGCGAAGCGTAAAAGGCACGGCGTCCTTGGAAGCGGCTTTTCTTTCTTACACCGGGCGCGGCGCTGTCTTTCTTTTCGGCGCATCGAAAAGAAAGATAGGGGGGCGCAAGACGCGGAATATCTGTTGTATGCAGCCGATCCATAAAGTAGTTTTATTATACACGGAAAACACAGAATCTTGCAAGAGAGGACAAGACCATGGACCATATCGACCCCATTTGCCCCTTTGACGCCAGCCAGTATACTGGTACGCCCGACGCAGAGCCCTCCGGGGCGTCCATCCCCGTGCGGGAGCGGATCGCCCGGCTGGACGCGCTCTATAACGCCGGACGGGAGCAGGAGGCGGGCGCACTGCTGGAACGCAGCCGCGCGGAGGCCCGGGAACTCGGCGACTGGCGCGGCGAGCTGAGCATGCTCAGTGAGATGATGGGCCACTACCGGCGGGGCATGGAGGAGCAGAAGGGCCTGCAGGCCGTGGAGGACGGACTGGCCCTGATCCGGGAGCACCATCTGGGCAGCACCGTCTCCGGTGCCACCGTGATGCTCAACGCGGCCACCACCATGAAGTGCTTCGGGCGTGCGGACCGCTCGCTGCCGGTGTTTCAGCATGTGGCCCGGGTATACGGTGAAAACCTTTCGCCCGAGGACTATCGTTTCGCAGGCTTATACAACAACATGGCCCTGAGCTACGCGGATGTGGGGGACTATGCCAATGCCGAGCGGCATTTCCGCCTGGCCCTGCGGGTAATCGCCCGCTGCCCCAACCCGGAAAACGAGACAGCTGTAACGCTTTGCAATCTTTCAGAGCTCTACGATCGGCAGGACCCGGAGGACGAACGGATCGGCGAATGCATGGAGAAAGCCTGGGAAAACCTGAACGCCGCTACGCTTCCCCATGACGGCTACCATGCCTTTACCGTCTCCAAGTGTATCCCCAGCTTTGACTATTTTGGCTATTTTCTCTACGCGGAGGAGCTTCGCCAGAGAGTAAAGGAGATCTATGAAGGGACTTGAGGAGGCCCGCGCCTTTTATGAGAATTTTGGGCGCGAGATGCTGCACGATCGCTTCCCCGATTTTGAGGACCGTATCGCCGTGGGTCTCGCGGGCAGGGGTTCGGAGTGCTTCGGCTTTGACGATGCGATCTCCCGCGACCATGATTTCGAACAGGGATTCTGCCTCTGGCTCACGGATGCGGACGATCTGCTGACCGGGGAGGAACTGTCCCGTGCCTACCGGGAGCTGCCCCACCGCAGAGCCTCACAGCAGAGCAGGCTGGGGGAGTCAAACCGCGGCGTGCGCCGCAT
>CAMKAP010000250.1 GCA_946410505.1 uncultured Clostridia bacterium | reverse complement strand
CTGAACCGCCCGATGATGGACATCCTGAAAAGCGACAGCGACTATACATGCGACGGGATCGACGTGAGAAACTATGGCAATCTGGAGGGGCTTCCCTCCTGCCAGCGCCTGTTTGCCGAGATCCTCGGCGTAAAGTCCGAGAACATTTTCGTCGGCGGCAGTGCCTCTCTGACGCTGATGTATGACGTGATCTCCAAGTGCTATACCCACGGCCGAGGCCTGGGCTGTGAGCCCTGGTGCAAACTGGAGAAGGTGCGCTGGCTATGCCCCGCGCCAGGCTATGACAGGCATTTCAGTATTTCCGAGAGCTTCGGGATGGAGATGATCACGATCCCCATGACCCAGCAGGGGCCGGACATGGACCTGGTGGAAGAGTTGATCCGTGACCCGGCGGTGAAGGGCATGTGGTGCGTTCCCAAGTACTCCAACCCCGACGGCATCGTCTACAGCGACGAGACCGTGCGCCGTATTGCCGCCATGAAGCCCGCTGCGCCCGACTTCCTGCTGATGTGGGACAATGCCTATTGCGTGCACGAGTTTGCTTCCGAGTTCCGTCCCTTCCCGGACATCCTCTCTGCCTGTGCTGAGAATGGCAATGCGGACATGGTGTTTGAGTTTGCGTCCACCTCCAAGATCACCTTCCCGGGCGCAGGCGTCTCCTGCTTTGCCTGCAGCGAAAATAACATGGCCCGGATGAAGAAGCTGCTGAACGTGCAGATGATTTCCTTTGACAAGGTCAATCAGCTGCGTCATGTGCGCTATCTGAAGGATAAGGAGGGCGTGCTCGCCCTGATGCGCCGGCATGCGGAGATCCTCGGCCCCAAATTCAAATGCGTGCTGGACAGCCTGGAGAAGGAGATCGCACCGGTGGGCATCGCCCGCTGGGAGAAGCCCGTGGGCGGCTACTTTGTCAGCGTGAACACGATGCCTGGTATCGCCATGGCGACCTGGCAGCTGTGCAAGGACGCCGGGCTGACGCTGACCAAGGCCGGCGCCACCTATCCTTACGGCAAGGACCCGCAGGACAGCAACATGCGCATTGCGCCCTCTCTGCCGCCGGTGGAGCAGTTGGAAAAGGCCATGGAGATCTACTGCGTGAGCATGAAACTTGCCGCACTGCGGAAGCTTACAGCCGAATAAGAGGCGGAACAAAGATCAATGCCGGCGTCTGTTCATGACAGACGCCGGCAATTATACTGCCGTTATTTCCTGTGTACGCTTTTTCCTGCGCGCTTCATGGCCTCGTGCTCCTGCCTCAGTTCCCTGCAGAGAGCGGCGGAGCTCCAGCCCAGGTTGTGCTTCGTTGCGACAGCCTTGAGTGCGACCGGCACGCGGCTGCGGCGCAGTGCATCCAGAAAAGCGGAGAATTGTGAGGAGGACAGGGCGTGCATCAGCAGCATCTCCTCTGTGAATGCTTCCGGCGCATCCGCAGCAGGGGAGAAGCCCTCCAGCCCCAGCAGGTAACCCACAGGGTGGGAAAAATCCTCGGGCGGAACGCCGTGCACAGCAATGCCCAGTTTCCAGGCAGCAAAACTGATTTTCTGCCTTTTTTCGTCGGGAATGTTGTACATGAGAACCAGAGCCATAGCAGCCTCCAAGATTGGATTGAGTAAATAAAGTATATGCGTTCCCGGCAAAAAAGGCAACAAAAAAACGCCCCGATCGGGAGGCGTGAACAAAAGCAGATAAAAAAGAACTAAGCCCTGACTGCGACTCACACAAATTTCTCACACAGTCAGGGCTTAGCTCTCCGAATTCTTAGTATCTAACATCCTGGTTACCTCTCTTTCTGCAGATTTTTCGCTGACCTGTCATTATCGGGACACCGTCATGGCACTTAAGGAGGATCCATCGATCCAATCTCATAAGCGAGATAAGCTGTTTGCCGTCGTTCCCGCTGCCTGATCCCGATCAGCTCACCTTTGCCCTGTTAGATTAGGGCCGGTCTTATATGTACATCGGGTTCTCACCCTTTCTGGCTATAATATAGCAAAACGAAGGGAGAAATGCAAGAGCAAAACTGTACAAACCTAACAAAAGAAACTTGTGCCGTATGCTGAAAATCAGCATTCCTCCGTCAAAATGACGGTAAAGCCCTTGACGAATCACGCCTTTTCATTATATAGTTAGCGCGTTGGGGCCAAAATGACCCGAAAAACCGCCTGTCCGAAGACAGGCGGTTTTCGCTTATGATTTTGAGGCGACTTCCGGCAGCAGGCGGGGGAGGTTTCGCTCCACGATCTCCAGAACCACAGTGTCGTAGTCTGTGCCGGCAAAGCGGCTGAGGTCATAATCCGCAGCTCGGGAGAATGTGGCGCTGGCAAAGGCGTCGGCCAGATATGGGTAGAGGGCGATGCCGAAAGAGTCGCGCCAGCAGAGGAGAGATCCTGCGCCGCTGTCGCACTCGGTACGGATGGTGATGGCGTTGCCGGCGTTTGTGTCGTTCAGCGCCCGGCAGGATAAGCCGCTCAGGTCCACAGTCTCTGTTTCCCGCCCGGAGAAGACGGGATAGAGCATCTCATACAGGTCTCCCTTGTGGATCCCTTCTGTGCCGAAACTGTGAGAGGCGTAGCTGCTCTCGCGGCCGAGAGCAGCGAGAATCGTGTCTGCGCCCAGCGCAGCGCCGCGGGCGGTCCAGTGGGTATCGGTCTTATAGTACAGCATTTCCTCCGAAAGCGGAGCAAAGAGATCGGCATAATTCACGCCGTACTGTTTCAGCCAGGGGAGAAGA
>CAMKAP010000249.1 GCA_946410505.1 uncultured Clostridia bacterium | reverse complement strand
TCTGATCCAGAACGTTCAGGCCGACAACAGCCTCAGCGATCTCGCCGTTGACGTTATCAATAGAGGTCTGATCCAGAACGTTCAGGCCGACAACAGCCTCAGCGATCTCGCCGTTGACGTTCTCAACAGCCTTCTGCACGCCCTTGCCGCCGTAACGGCTCTTGTCGCCGTCGCGAAGCTCGCAGGCCTCGTGAATACCGGTGGAAGCGCCGGAGGGAACAGCCGCACGGCCGATGGTGCCGTCGTCCAGAGTGACTTCAACTTCAACGGTGGGGTTGCCGCGGGAGTCCAGAATCTCTCTGGCCATCACGTCGACGATCTCAAAATACTGCTTCATATAGTTTTATTCCTCCTAATAAAATTTAGGTCTAAGGTATTATACCCCAAGGCTTTCCAAAAGGAAAGCCCAAGTTGGGCAAAATCACAAAAATTGATAAAATTTGTGCAATATGTTGTGGGTACGGGACGATTGACCGGCTGCAGCGGCTGCCGGCTCCGTCATTTTTCAGCGCGCACTCTCGCGGAAGCTGCGCACCGCCTCGTCGTTTTCCTCCCAGCCGTAATCCAGCAGCCAGTAATGATACGGATCTTCGATTTCCTCTCCCTCCTCGGGGATGCCGGCGGGCTTGATGCGCCGCAGCTTCATGCGGGTCTCATAGGCGCGCAGATCCTTGACCGTGAAGGGCAGCCCCAATTCCTCCGCGATGGGAAGCAGCACGTTTTCCACCACATCCTCCCGGATCTCCAGGCTGCCGGGATAGTTGGCCTCCGCCTCGGCCACGCGCCGGCGCAGCAACTCGTCGCTGTCGTAGCGCTCAAAAAACTTTTCCGCGTTTTCGATCATCGTTCGGACTCCTTCCTTATTATGCAGCTGACGGCCGCCCGTCAATCCAGATGGTTGATCATACTGGCCATGTAGCCCGCGCCGAAGCCGTTGTCGATGTTCACCACCGAGACGCCGCTGGCGCAGGAGTTGAGCATGCTCAGAAGTGCGGCGATCCCGCCCAGGCTCGCCCCATAGCCCACACTGGTGGGCACGGCAATCACCGGGCAGTCGGCCAGACCGCCGATGACAGAGGGCAGCGCCCCCTCCATGCCTGCCACAGCCACGATGACCCGGGCGCTCATGATCTCCTCCATATGGGACAGAAGCCGGTGGATACCGGACACGCCCACGTCATAGAGCCGCACGACCCGGTTGCCCAGGGCCTCGGCTGTGACGGCGGCCTCCTCGGCCACAGGAATGTCGCTCGTGCCGCCGGTGGCGACCACCACGGTCCCCTTGCCGGTGGGCTCCGGCAGACTTCCGACAATGCCGGTTTTGGACAGGGGATCGTAGCGAAGCGGCAGTTCGCTCTCCACAAGCGCTGCGGCTTCCGGCGTCATGCGGGTCACGAGCACGGTCTCCTGGCCGTTTTCCCGCATGGCCCCGGCAATGCCGAGGATATGCTCCGGCGTTTTGCCCGCGCCGTAGATGACCTCGGGCACCCCCTGGCGCAGGCCCCGGTGCAGATCCACCTTGGCGTATTCGCCGATTTCCCGGATCGGCTGCATCTTGAGCTTCAGCACCGCGTCCTCCACGGAAACGCTGCCGTCTCTCACGCCCTCCAGCAGGGCGCTGATCTCCTGTTTATCCATCAGTCGATTACCTCGATTTCATCTCCGGCTTTCGCCGTGCCCTCCTCGAGCACACGCAGGAATATTCCCTCCCGGGGCATCACACAGTCCCCCGCCTGCTGGCGGATGGCACAATCTGCGTGGCACTCCTTGCCGATCTGGGTCACCTCACAGAGGGCGGAACCCACGCGAAGTTTCGCACCAACAGGCAGCGTGTGCACCTCCAGTCCGTCCACAAGCACATTTTCCGCAAATGCCCCTGGAAGCAGCGGGAAGGCGATTTTTTCCTGCAGCCTCCGCACGCTCGCGGCGCTCAGCATGCTCAGCATCCGATGCCAGTCTCCGGCGTGGGCGTCCCCGGGGATGCCCAGCTGCGGTATCAGACGGATCTCCTCCACCGGATGCTTCTGCTGGCCTTTTTTCACACTGATGCAAACAGCAAGGATCGTTCCCTTCATTTATTGTTCCTCCCGATGATAGTTGCCGTGGACGCCGCCGGTCTTCTCCAGCAGGCAGACCTCCGTGATCGTCATATCCTTCTGCACGGCCTTGCACATGTCGTAGACCGTGAGCGCCGCCACGCTCACAGCGGTCAGCGCCTCCATCTCCACGCCGGTGCGGCCGCCGCAGCGTACCGTGGCCACAATGTCCACAGCGAGGCGTTCCTCATCCAGGGACAGGTCCAGATCAATGCCATCCAGCAGGATGGGGTGGCACATGGGGATCAGCTCCGGCGTGCGCTTTGCGCCCATGACGCCCGCAACCTGCGCCACGGTAAGCACGTCCCCCTTCTTCATGCCGCCGGAACGGATCAGGGAGAAGGTATGCTCGTTTACCAGCACACTCCCCTTCGCCACCGCCGTACGCACGGTCTCCGGCTTTTCGCCCACATCCACCATTCTGGCGCGGCCCTGCTCGTTAAAATGCGTGAAATCGCTCATCGCGGCCTCTCTCCCGTCTTTTGCTTACTAAAATGTGATTATAATACAAAGTTCTCCGGATTGCAATTACGCAAAAAGCAGGCGGCATCTCTTTCAGGAGATGCCGCTTGCCTTAGCTTGTCAAAAAAGCCATGGAAGGCTTTTTTGACCGCGCTTCAGCCGCCACATTTTTCGTGAA
>CAMKAP010000248.1 GCA_946410505.1 uncultured Clostridia bacterium | reverse complement strand
GACCAGACCGAGGCCATGACCCTGGGCGACCGGATCGTCATCATGAAGGACGGCTACATCCAGCAGGTCGGCACCCCCACCGAGGTGTTTGAGATGCCGAAAAACCTGTTCGTGGCCGAGTTCATCGGCGCGCCGAAGATGAACATCATGCGCACCGAGCTCATCAAGGAGGGCGGCAAGTACTATGTCAAGCCCTTCGGCGTGAAGATCGAGGTGGACGGTGAGAAGGGGAAGGCGCTGGCGGCAAAGGACGCAAAGCCCGGTGTGATCGACCTGGGCGTGCGCCCCGAGCATATCGTTCTGGCCAAGGCCGGCGAGGGGATCCCCTGCGTGCTGGAGGTCAACGAGATGATGGGCAGCGAGCTGCATCTGCACGTCTACACCGAGGACGGTACCCGCCTCATCGTGCGCGTACCCACCATCGGCCTGGATCCTGCCGAGCGGGAGAGTCTGGTGCAGGGCAAGAAGCTCTTCGTCACCTTCGAGGGCAAGGTCATGCACTTCTTCGACCCCGAGAGCGGCGAGAATCTGCTCAACTGATATCGCTGCAAGAATAAGGAACACGTATACGCAGCCCGAGGCAAGCTGCAGCGCAGCTTGCTTCAGGCTGCGTTTTTTTCAGCGGCTCAAGTTTTTTCGGTGTCTTGTGATGCGTCCAACTCCCATATGCTTTGGGGGGCGTAAAGCCGGCGAACATAATCGCTTGTGAGACAGAACCGAGTCAATGGTTTGATTGCACAAAGTTTTGAATCTATTTTCGTGAAAAAAGACAACGTAAGAGCAATGGACAAGGAAAACGGGCAGGAGTATAATATCACTGTTAAAAAAGTTTAAATAATTTCATAACACTATGCGATTCTCTTGGTTTTTGAGCCCGGAGAGGCTTGAAAATAAATGGATACCCCGCTGCGCGGGAATTTTAGGAAAAGGAGTAATCAAAATGAAAAAGATCATCGCATTGGCCCTGACGCTCGTCATGGTCTTCGCTCTGGCTGCTGCGGGCGGCACCGCCTACGCTGCCAGTGAGGGCTCTGTCTACTGGCTGAACTTCAAGCCTGAGCTGGACGAGGCTGCCCAGGGTCTTGCCAAGCTGTACACCGAGAAGACCGGCGTCCCCGTGAAAGTCGTCACCGCCGCCTCCGGCACCTACAGCCAGACTCTCACCTCCGAGATGGACAAGTCCGCTGCGCCCACCCTCTTCATCATCGGCAACCAGGCCGGCGTGAAGGAGTGGGGCGAGTTCGCCATGGACCTGACCGACACGCCCATTGCCAACGAGCTGAGCACCGACGCCTACAACCTCTATGATGAGGACGGCCGCCTGGTCTCCATCGGCTACTGCTATGAGTGCTACGGCATCATCGTCAACCCCGACCTCATCGAGAAGGCCGGCCACAGCATGGACGAGCTGAAGAACTTTGAGGGCCTGAAGGCCGTCGCCGAGGACATCCACGCCCGCGCCGAGGAGCTGGGCTTCGACGCCTTCTCCTCCTCCGACATGGACGGCTCCTCCTCCTGGCGCTTCACCGGCCACATGGCCAACCTGGAGTACTTCTATGAAGAGCGCGACGCCGGCGGCTGGACCGAGTGCCCCGCCGAGCTGACCGGCGACTACATGGAGAATTTCAAGAACCTGTATGACCTCTGCATCAACAACAGCCTGACCGACCCGAAGGATCTGGCCACCGGCGGCCACGATGCCGAAAATGAGTTCAAGACCGGCAAGGCTGCTTTCTTTGTCAACGGCTCTTGGGAGTACGCCGCCGTTTCCGAGGCTGTTCCCAATGCCACGATGATCCCCTACTACTGCGGTGTGGAAGGCGAGGAGAAGGCCGGCCTGAACTGCGGTACCGAGAACTGCTGGGCCATCAACGACAACGCCTCCGAGGCGGATAAGAAGGCCACCATGGACTTCATGGTCTGGCTCGTCTCCGATCCCGAGGCCGCCGGCATCATGGTCGAGCAGCTGGGCATCCTGCCTTACAAGAATGCTCCCGAATCCCAGAACGGCTTCCTGACCGACGCTGCCGACTACATTGCGGATGGCTGCTACGTCATGGATTGGGCCACCAACTACCAGCCCAATGTGGACGAGTACCGCGCCGCCCTGGTGTCTGCGCTGAACGCTTACAACGCCGATCAGTCCGAGGCCAACTGGGAGCAGGTCAAGACCGCTTTCGTTGACGGCTGGGCTGTCCAGTATCAGGCTGCCAACGGCTGATCCTGCCGTGCACAGCTGAAAAAACAAGCAAGCTGCGGGGCGGACGGGTTCGTCCGCCCCGCTTCCGTTAGAAAAAGGGAGATGGCAATTTGAAAGGTATCTTCAAGAACCCGCTGCGCCGTTGGTTCTGGCTGTTTCTCGGACCGGTTACGGCCGCTTTCGCCATTGGCTTCGTCTGGCCCTTCTTCCAGGGCATCTATCTTTCCTTCTGTAAATTCAAGCTGATCCGCAATGCAAAGTTCATCGGTCTGGATAACTATGCCGCCGCGCTGAAGGATCCGACCTTCCTGCACGCCTTCTGGTATACGGCGCTCTTCGCGCTGGTCAGCCTTCTCTTTATCAATATCCTCGGTTTTGCCGCGGCCTATGTTCTGACCCAGGGCGTCAAGGGCTCAAACCTCTTCCGCACGGTGTTCTTCATGCCCAACCTGATCGGCGGCATCGTGTTGGGCTATATCTGGTCCATGATCTTTGACGGCATCCTCTCCCGTTACGGGACCTCCATCCTGATGGAGACCA
>CAMKAP010000247.1 GCA_946410505.1 uncultured Clostridia bacterium | reverse complement strand
CATTCTCTCATACATGAGGGCCGCTCGCAATCCGTCATTTTATTTGACGCTTACTCGCATGAAAAGTCGCCGCAAGCGATAAGAAGCTTGCGGCGGTCCGAGTGTTCATAACGTACTTGATAAAATATCAATGATTATATCGGTTTTATTTCTTCCCCAGCGCGGCCTGGAGCTCGGAGAAGCTCTCCAGGGCGCTCTGGAGATTTTCGATGATATCCGCGGCGAGGACGTCGGGGGCGGGGAGGTTATCCAGATCGGCGAGGGACTTGTCCTTGATCCAGAAGAGATCGAGGCTGGTCTTGTCCCGGGGGAGAATGTCCTTCTCCACATCGAAGCAGCGCCAGCGGCCGTCCGGGTTCTCCGGCGACCAGGTCTCGACGCGCTCGAAGCGATTCTTGGGATGATAGCAGGCGACGAAATCCTCCAGATCCTTATCCGTCATGGGATTCTGTTTGAGAGTGAAATGCACATTGGTGCGGAAATCGTAGACCCAGATGGTCTTGGTCTGCCGCTCGGCGCCGGCAGGGCGCTTGTCGAAGAACAGCACATTTGCTTTGACGCCGGGTTTGTAAAAGATACCGGTGGGCAGGCGGAGAATGGTGTGCAGATCGCAGGTCCAAAGGAGCTTCTGCCGCACGGTCTCCCCGGCACCGCCCTCAAAGAGCACGTTGTCCGGCACCACGACCGCCGCCTTGCCGGAGGCTTTCAGCAGGGTGTTGATGTGCTGCACAAAGTTTAACTGCTTGTTGCTGCTGGTGGTCCAGAAGTCCTGCCGGTTGTAGACCAGATCCTCTTCCTCCTGTTCACCTTCCTCATTGGTGAAGGTGAGGGAGGATTTTTTGCCGAAGGGCGGGTTGGTCAGCACGTAGTCAACGCGGTAGCCCGGATCGCTCAGCAGGGAATCTCCGTGGGTGATGGGCAGATTGCCGTAAATGTCCCCGATGTTGTGCAGGAACAGATTCATCAGCGCCAGCTTGAAGGTGGTGGCGACCAGCTCGTTGCCGTGGAAGGTCTCGTTTTTCAGAAACTCCTTCTGCTGGCGGTCGAGGGTGTAGTTTGCCGGATCGGTGAGGAACTCCTGCGCCGCGAGGAAGAAGCCGCCGCTGCCGCAGCAGGGGTCGGCGATGGTCTTCATCGGCTCGGGCCGCAGGCAGCGCACCATGGCGCGGATCAGCGGGCGCGGCGTGAAGTACTGGCCCGCGCCGCTCTTGACGTCCTCTGCGTTTTTCTGCAGCAGGCCCGTGTAGATCTCGGCGGTCGCGGTATCATTCATGAAGACCCACTTCTCCTTGTCGATCATCTGCACGATGCGGTAGAGGATGGCGGCGTTGGAGACCTTGTTGATGGCGCCCTTGAAGATCTGCCCCAGGATGCCGCCCTGCTCGCCCAGCTTTTCCAGCGTGTCCTTGTACTGGGATTCCAGCGCGGCGCCGGTGAGCGTGTTCATGTCCGACCAGCCGAAGCCCGCGGGAATGCCGGTGTCCCGGTTGTAGGGCGGACGGGCATACTCGTCCGACATTTTCAGAAAGATCAGATAGGTCAACTGCTCCAGATAATCTCCGTAGGAGACGCCGTCGTCCCGCAGCGGGCCGCACATGCCCCAGACCTTGGAGATGATGGAGGATGTTTGTTCAGGCATTTTTCTTCCCTTTTCTTGTCTCGGATTTGACTTCCTTCTCTGCGGCCTTTAGGCTCTGCAGATAGGCCTCCTCCACCGGGGTGAGGGTCTTCTGCTGATACTTGCGGTACTCCTCATGCGCTTTTTCGATGGCGGCCGCATGGGAAACGGAGCCCGCGTCGCTCAGCAGCTGCCGCCCGCCGGAGGACAGGATCGCGTCCAGCTGCTGAATATAATCCCTCATGTACATGGGGCGGTGCTCGATGGCGCTGATCTCGGCAAAGTCAAAGTAACCGGAGACCAGGTTGTTCAGAACCCGCAGCTCGTCCGCGTCCAGATAGTTTTTGGCGATCTCCGTGTCCTTCTTGACCGGGAACTCCCCGGCGAAGGAACGCAGCCCCATAAACGCCTGTTCGGCGTCCGCCCGCTCGAAGATGACCTCTGCGGCGGTGTGGCCGTGGGCGGCATAGTGCAGCTTGTTCTGCACGATCTTGAAAAACTGCACAGACTCCGGGCTCGCGGGGTCATAGTCCTGGCTGGTGGCGTAAAGATCCAGCACCTGCCGGTACATCACCTTTTCCGAGGAGCGGATATCCCGGATGCGGTCAAGGAGCTCTTTCCAGTAGTCCCCGCCGCCGTGACCTTTTAGGCGCTCGTCATCCAGCACAAAGCCCTTGATCATGTATTCCTTCAAGTGCGCGGTGGCCCACTGGCGAAAGCGCGTGGCTGTCAGAGATTTGACCCGATAGCCGAGGGAGATGATCATGTCGAGGTTGTAATACGGCAACTCCCGCGCAACCTGGCGGCTGCCCTCGGTGCGAACCTGTCGGAATTTCCGACAGGTTGCGGATTCATCCAGCTCACCTTCCTCGTAGATATGCTGGATATGTTCCACAATGTTGCTGCGAGAAGATTGGAACAGATCGGCCATCTGCTGCTGTGTCAGCCAGACCGTCTCGTCCTCAAAACGCACGTCAATTTTTGTCAGCCCATCCTCGGTTTGGTAGAGGATGATTTCACCGTGTTGATCCATATCTCGTGCTCCTTGAAAAACCAATAACCATATGCGCTATCATATCACAGTATGCTGCACTTGTCCCAGGACATGGAAATGATGGAGGATGGTTGTTTA
>CAMKAP010000246.1 GCA_946410505.1 uncultured Clostridia bacterium | reverse complement strand
GCTCCCGCTGCAGCCAGAAGATCACTCCGTTCTGATGGAGAAGATCATAGTTTTCCTCCCGCGTGACACATCCGCCTCCGGTGGAGATCACGGTACCGGAGCGTTTTCCAAGCTCCCGCAGTATTGCCGTCTCCTCCTGTCGGAAGCGCGCTTCTCCGCCATTGGAAAAGATATCCGGAATAGAGCAACCGGCCGCTGCCTCGATCAAAGCGTCTGCTTCAAAGAGGGGACGACCCAGTTTTTCGGCCAGGAGCACGCCAATGGTGGATTTGCCGCAGCCGGGCATCCCGATCAGCACGATATTCTGCATGGATCTGGCCAGGATGGTTTCAATACGCTCGATCTCGGAGTCAGGAACGGAGCTACCTGTAAACAGCTCACAGGAGCGCTTGGCCTGTCCGACAAGCATGTAGAGCCCGCCGGCATGCGGGATCCCGAGTTCCTCAGCCTGCAGCAGCAGCGCCGTTCTGGCAGGGTTGTATACTACATCCAGAACCCCTTCGCAGGCAGGAAAGCAGCGAAGATCTACAGCAGACGCCCCGTTATTCGGGAACATTCCCACCGGTGTCGTATTCACTATGATCTGCGCATCTGCATGGCGATGGAGATTGCTGTAATTCTCCTCTCCGTTTCTGGAAATCACCACGACAGGTGTCGCACCCAGAGAACGCAGCACCTCCACAGCCATGACGGAGGCGCCGCCGCTCCCGAGGACCAGTGACTTTTTCCCTTCCACCGTGAGTCCGGCGCGTCCGATCAGCTTTTCAAAACCATAAGCGTCGGTGTTGTCACCGAAAACTCCCCCGTCCGGCAAACGAACCAGCGTATTAACTGCGCCGATCCGCCTTGCCCGGTCAGAGAGCTGAGCGCAGTACGGCAGAACAGTTTTTTTATACGGAATGGTCACGTTCAGGCCGTCCCATTCGCCTCTAAGGAGGAAGCTCTCCACCTCAGCCGGTGCTTTTTCATAAAGCCGATATTCGTAATCGGCCAACATTCCGTGGATGGCGGGAGAATAGCTGTGTCCCAGCTTTTCACCCAGCAGACCGCAGCGCATTCAGATCACCTCACTGTAGCTTCCCAGATAGTTGAATTCCTCGCAGATCGTCTCCATTTCGCCCATAAGCTGTAAAAAACCGGGCGAATAGACAGGAGTATCAAGATCAAAGTAGAACATGAACTCGAAATTGCGTTCCGGCAGAGGACGGCTCTCAAGTTTGTTCAGATTCAGGCCCAGCGCGTAAAAGCGAGCCAGCACCTTATAGAGGCTTCCCGGCGTATGCGGCAGAACCATCATCAGACTGGTGCGGTTCGCACCCGGATAGATTTCCAGATTCCTGGAAATGCAGATGAAGCGTGTGGCATTGTTGCCTCGATCCTGAACCGAAAAAGCAAGGCAGTCCAAAGCGTAAAGCTTCATGCAGGCGCGGGAAGAGAGCGCGGCCACACTGCCGTCGGATTCGGAGGCGAGCTTTGCCGCAACAGCGGTATTCTCGCAGGGGATGACCTTCACCCCAGGCAGGCTCTGCAGAAAGCGCGAACACTGGCTGATTGCCTGCTCATGGGAGTAAATCTCCCGAATATCGGATAGCTTCGTTCCGGGTTTTACCAGCAAATTATGGTCCACCTGGAGCCGCACCGAGCGCACAATTCGGAAATTGTGCTTCATCATCAGGTCATAGACCGCGTTAACAGAGCCTGCGGTGCTGTTTTCAACGGGAACAATGCCATATTGGCACAAACCTGATTCAATGGCGGAAAAAACCGCATCGAAGGATTTAAAGTAAAAAATGTTTGGGAGCTTGAAGAGCTTGTCGCAGGCAAGCTGCGCATAAGCTCCCTCTACACCCTGACAGGCCACCGTGGCGCTCTGCGGAAACACAGCCGGCGTATCCGCTATCGCGCTTTCAATCTCTGCCGTAAGCGGGGCCTTTTCCCCCATCAGCCGATTCTGGCTCGCCCGCGACAGCTCAAAGATCAGCGAATACAGAGAAACCGCATAATCGCTCATTCCCTCCGGGCTCTGCTCAGCGATCTTAAGAAGAATCTGCCGCTCACGGGCGGGGTCCAGCACGGGAAGACCGTGTTCTTTCTTATAGGCGCCGATCTTCGCGGCGATCTCCATGCGGCGGCAAAAGAGCCGGAGCAGTTCTCCGTCCAGTCCGTCCAGTTCATTCCGATAGTCCAGCAGATCCATCCTCACAACTCCTTTCTGCGCTGCAGAAGCGCATCGTAAACGGCAATGGCAGCCGCCGCTTCCACGACAGGAACAGCCCGAGGCACGATGCAGGGATCGTGCCGCCCGGTGATATGCAGCGTCTCCGTCTGCATGGTGGAAAGATTGACCGTCTGCTGCCCTTGGGCGATGGAGGGCGTCGGTTTGAAAGCCGCCCGAAACACAAGGGGCATGCCATCGGTAATTCCGCCGAGGATCCCGCCGCTGTGGTTGCTCTCCGTCACGATCTTCCCGTCACGGACAGTGAAGGGGTCATTATTATCGCTCCCGCGCATCGCGGCGCAGCCAAAGCCCGCACCGAATTCCACCCCTTTCACGGCCGGGATTCCGAAGACGATGGCCGCGATCCGGTTCTCCATCCCGTCAAACATGGGATCGCCCAAGCCGGCAGGGAGCCCAAGGATCGCACACTCCACTACGCCGCCGAGGGAATCTCCTGCTTGCTTTGCGTCTGCTATGGCAGCGCACATCCGCTCGCCGCAGGCATCGTTCACTGTGGGAAACGATTTAGCTGCCGTTGACGCCAGGAGCTCACCCTCGTCAGGAA
>CAMKAP010000245.1 GCA_946410505.1 uncultured Clostridia bacterium | reverse complement strand
AGAAATCTCCCTTGCCTTGCGCCCGATCCGCCGGGAGCTGAAATGCTGCCAACAGATAGCGGAGCGTATTCCGCAACTTCAAGAGTATATCCGGCTCGACCGGCAGGCTGAGGTACAGGCCGAGAGAGAAAAATCAAAACCCAAGGAAAGGAGGCATGACCTATGGAAGTAAGCGGCGAAGTGGCAGATCTGATGGTCAAGGAAGGACTGGAGGCAGCCAAGATCGCTACCGAGCTTTCCGCCAAAGGACTCGTCCATGTGGCGGCGCTGCTGGCCGCTATGGTCAAGCAGAATTACAAGGTGGTCGGCAAAGTCGGCATTGAACGGCTGATGAAAGACAGCAACGCCGAATCCGTTATTATCCCGATCAAGGCCGCAGACTATGAGCAGTTCCAGAAGATCGCCAAGCAGTTCGGCGTCCTGTACGCAGCCGCCAAGCATGAGAACAAAGAAACCGGCGTCCTGCACATCATTTCCAACGTGAATTACAGTGCTCAGCTCAACGCCGTTATGGAGGCGATGGGCTACCCTTTGCCGGAAGTGAAGCAGGAGGAACAGGCCGCAAAAAAAGCGAAAGCCCGCGCTCCACAAGAGAGATCCTCCGAAGAGCGCGGGACTGGCTTGAATCAACCGCAGAGGGATGAAAAGCCCTCCACCCGGCAGAAGCTGGCAGAGCTGGACAGCGTTGCCAGGCAGAGAAAACAAAAAACTCCTGTTCGCCATAATGACAGGACACGGTAAATGTGTCTCACTATGAGACAAGTTTTTGGAGGGATGCCTATATAAACCAAAAATCTTTCCGGGACGCCGCCCCACTGTGGGCGGCGTTTTTCCTGGCCGTTCTGTATCTTGCAGTGCTGGCCGCGGGCGTCTATGAGGACGGTATGAATCTCTTTCAGTTCATGGCTGTCTTTCCCGACGCGATGAACAAGCCCTTTGCCCTGCGCTGGACGCCGCATACCGTCAAATTCATGCTGGGCAGTATGATCCTATACGCGGGCGGGATCTCTCTTTACTATTCCTCGCGCATGAACAGACGCCCCGGTGAGGAACACGGCTCGGCACGCTGGGGAAGCGTCCGGGAGCTGAACAAGAAATACAGCGACAAAGACCCGGCACGAAACGTGATTCTCACCAAGCATTTGTGCATGAGCCTCAATGGACGACAGCACATGAGGAATTTGCTTCAGATTGTGGTCGGCGGCAGCGGCGCGGGCAAAACAAGATTTGTCGTTAAACCGAATCTACTCCTTGCGAACGCCAGCTTTATCTGCACCGATCCAAAGGGCGAGCTTGTCCGGGCAGTCGCGCCTTTTCTTTTGCAACAGGGTTATATCGTCAAGGTATTCGATCTGATCGAGCCGAGCCATTCCGACAGCTATAACCCTTTCCGCTATATCCGCAAGGACTCCGATGTGTTCCGGCTGATCAATAACTTCATTCAGAACACCACGCCGAAGAACGCCAGCCAGAATGACCCTTTTTGGGAGAAATCCGAAATTGCCCTCGATTCCGCCCTTATGCTTTACCTTCTCCATGAGTCTCCTCCCTATGAGCAGACCATGGAAATGATGCTCACCATGATCGAGTACGGCGGGGCGAAAGAGGACGACGACGATTATCAATCCGCGCTGGATCTGCTTTTCGAGGCGTTGGAGGAAGAACAGCCGGATCATATCGCCGTGCGGCAGTACCACATTTTCAAGCAGGCGGCGGGCAAGACGGCGAAAAGCATTCTTGTGTCCGCTGCTGTCCGTCTGACTTCTTTCACGCTGCGGGAGATCCAGAACATTACCGACGAGGACAATCTGGAGCTTTCCAAGCTGGGAGAACGCAAACAGGCTATCTTCTGCGTGATCCCGGACAGCAACGACGTGAGCCTCAATTTCCTTGTTGGTATGCTCTACACCCAGGCATTTCAAGAGCTGTACTACCAGGCGGACAAGGTACACATGGGCGGCCTGCCTGTGCCGGTTCGCCTCATGTTCGACGAGTTTGCCAACGTCGCTCTCCCGGACGGTTATGCCCGCCTGCAGGCGACCATGCGATCCCGCAACATCATGGCCACAATCATCCTGCAAAACATATCTCAGCTCAAAGCCCTGTTCAAAGACGACTGGGAGGGCATCATCGGCAACGCCGATACCTTTGTCTATCTCGGCGGCAACGAGCAGAGTACACACAAGTACATTTCCGAACAGCTCGGCAAGGAAACCATTGATACCAAGTCCAGCAGCCAGAGCAAGAGCCGAAACGGATCGTTCTCGCAGAGCTTTCAGCAGACAGGCCGCGACCTTATGACCCCCGATGAAGTCCGCCTTTTGGATAACAAAAACGCCATTGTGTTCATCCGAGGGGAAAGGCCGGTCATTGACGAGAAAGACGATCTGATGAAGCACCCCAATGTTCAATTCACCGAGGACGGAGGCGCTGCGCCATACGTCCACAGCCCGCATTGTCTCTACGATATGCGGTATCTACTATCTACAATGGAGGAAGAAACCGAATGAAGAAACCCACTTCCAAACGCGCCAAGATTTTCATGTCTGTGTGGAGCGTCCTCACGCTCTGCGTTGTCTGCTTCAGCACCACCGCCTTTGCCACCGGCGGCGATCCGATCACGGTGGTCAACAACCTGTCCGACTTCATCTTTTCCGCGATCAAGGCTATTGGCATTATTATCCTCGGCTGGGGCATCGTCCAGGTCGGTATGTCGATCCAGAGCCATGACGCCAGCCAGCGATCCCAGGGCTTCCTGTGCCTGTTCGGCGGGCTTGTGATTGCCTTTGCCAAGGAAATCCTCAGCACCATCGGCGCACTCTGATTCTTGCACCCC
>CAMKAP010000244.1 GCA_946410505.1 uncultured Clostridia bacterium | reverse complement strand
GGCAGCGAAATCAATCGAATCCTCGATTGATTTCGCCATCCGATGATCATTATAATGGAAAAGGTTAAGAAGTCTTAAGTTTTTGTCGGCTGCAATGGAGAGCGCCCAAAAAGCGCCGCTTTTGGTGCAGAGAAACGGATTGCTGTACCGGGGCCGGAAGCCACCGGTACGGCAATCCGTTTTTTCCTGTATCGATCGCGCCGTTTATCCTCTGCGGTACAGCCGTGTGTACTCCCGCAGCTTTCTGGCCAGGTCCCTGTCCGCAGCGCCCGGCAGCATGCGCCACTGCCAGTTGCCGCCCAGGGTCCCTGGGCAGTTCATGCGTGCCGAAGCGGGCAGCTCCAGCACATCCTGCATCTGCACGACGAAGAGCCGGGAGGCCGTCCCCATGCCGGTGCGGATCATGCCCCAGCACCAGCCCTCTTCTTCGCTGATGCGCATATAGCGCTCGGCAAAGCGGAGATCCTTTTTCAGGCTGCTCTTCAGCCAGCCTTTGACCGTCTCGTTATCATGGGTGCCAATGTAGCAGACACTGTTTTCACAGCAGTTGTGCGGCATATAGGGGGCATCGCCGTCAGCGTAAAAACCGAACTCCAGGATCTTCATCCCGGGGAAGCCGGAATCGGCCAGCAGCTTTTCCACCTCGGGCGTCGTGTAGCCCAGGTCTTCGGCGATAAACTCCAAGCCGGAGAACCAGTTTTTCAGCACGCCCACCAGGTCCATCCCCGGACCGGGTTTCCAGCGCCCGCGGCGGGCTGTCTTGTCACCGTAAGGCACGGCCCAGTAGCTCTCAAAGCCGCGGAAATGGTCCACCCGGATCACGTCATAGAGTTTTCGTGCACCGTCGATACGCCGGATCCACCAGCCGTAGCCGTCGGCCTTCATTGCGTCCCAGTCATAGAGAGGATTGCCCCAGAGCTGGCCGTCCTCGGTGAAGGCATCGGGCGGCACACCCGCCACCTCGGTGGGGAGATTGTCACGGCCCAGCTGGAAGAACTTGGGCTCGCTCCAGACATCTGCGGAATCCAGCGCCACGTAGATGGGCACGTCGCCGATGAAGCGGACTCCCTTCTCATGGGCATACTCCCGCAGCGCCTCCCACTGGCGGAAAAACAGGAACTGGAGGAATACGAAAAAGTCCACATCCTCCCGCAGCTTTTCACTCCAGTCGGCTACCGCCGCCGGCCGATGCAGGCGGATGTCCTCCTCCGGCCACTCGGTCCAGCTCAGCATGCCGAAATGGTACTTGAGCGACATAAAGAGGGCGTAGTTTTCCAGCCAGGCGGCATTCTCCTGGCGGAAGGCGGCGACTTCCTCCGCATAGCGCTCCCGTCCGCGCTCAAAAGCCCGGCGCAGGAGCGGAAAACGGAAAGCGAACAGCCTTGCATAGTCCGTCCGCTGGGGATCATCGCCCCAGTCAAAGCCGGTAATCTCGCTCTTTTTCAGGAGCTTGTCCTTTACGAGCAGATCCAGATCGATGTAGTAGGGGCTCCCGGCGTAAGTGGAAAAGGCGGAATAGGGGCTGTCGCCGTAGCTGGTGGGGCCGAGAGGCAGCAGCTGCCAGTAGCGCTGTCCGGCCGCCTTGAGAAAATCGACAAACTGAAAGGCGCTTTTGCCCATGGTGCCGATCCCGTAGGGAGACGGCAGAGAGCTCATGGGCATCAGGATACCGCTGGAGCGGTTCATAGTAATCAACTCTTTTCCTTGCAGGCTTGCTTCAGCCCTTTACAGCGCCGGCCGCAACGCCCTTGATGATATGCTTCTGGCAGATGAGATAAAAGATAATGACGGGGATAATGCTCAGCAGGATCAGCGCCATGGTGGCGCCCAGATCCACGGTTCCGTAGCTTCCCTTCAGATACTGGATGTGGATGGGGATGGTGCGGTACTCATTGATATCCAGCACCAGGTACGGCAGCAGATAGTCGTTCCAGATCCACATGATCTCCAGAATGCCCACGGAGATCATCGTCGGCTTGAGCATGGGGAAGACCACGGAAAAATAGGTGCGCACCGGGCCGCAGCCGTCGATGGAGGCGGCCTCCTCGATCTCCAGAGGGATGGACTTGACAAAGCCCACGAACATGAAGATCGAAAGGCCCGCGCCAAAGCCCAGATAGACGATCGGGATGGTCCAGGGGGTGTTCAGATGCAGCGAGTCCGCCGTCTTGGAGAGAGTGAACATGACCATCTGGAACGGGACCACCATGGAAAAAACACAGAGATAATAGATCGCCTTGCAGAAAACGGAGTTGACCCGCGCGATGTACCAGGCCGCCATGGACGTAAAGAGCAGAATCAGCGCCGTGGAGACCACCGTGATGAGCGCGCTGTAGGCAACACTCTTCCAGAAGGGATAGTTGCCGAAGGTCATGCCCTTGATGAAATTGGAGAAGCCCGCCCACATCTCCCCGGTGGGGATCGCGAAGGTATCGGTCTTGACAAAGGTATTGACCTTGAAGGAGTTGATGACCACGCTGAGGACGGGAAGCACATAGATGATGCATATGACGGCGAGAACCACCGACATGACGGTTTTCCGCCTCCGCTCGGCAGCCAGACTGTCCTGTTTGTTCATTACTGCTGCACCTCCCTCTTGCGGGTATAAGCGAGCTGGGCCAGACCGATGCCTGCCACCAGGATGAAGAAGAGCACGGCCTTCGCCTGGGCCACGCCCTTGGACGCCGAATTGGAATTGTAGAAGGTGTTATAGATATTCAGCGCCAGCATTTCCGTGGTCTTGATGTTGGAGCCGTCGGGCTGAATGATAAAGGGCTGGCCGCCGGTCAGGGCCAGGTTCTGGTCAAAGAGCTTGAAGCCGTTGGTGAGGCTCAGGAAGGTGCAGATCGTGATGGAGGGCA
>CAMKAP010000243.1 GCA_946410505.1 uncultured Clostridia bacterium | reverse complement strand
AGTGACCCCCTGCTTGTAAGGCAGGTGCTCTAACCAGCTGAGCTATGCTCCCGCGACAGCTTTGTTATAATACTAAATAAACAGAGAATTGTCAAGGGCTAAATTTCATTTTTTTCGTCTGTGGCGGGCCGCAGGGCGCGGAGATCCTCCGGTGTAAAGGTGTAGCTTGCGTCGCAGAACTGGCAATTTACCTCAACGGTCTCCCCGGTGTCGATCATCTCCTGCAGTTCGCTTGCTTCAATGCAGGAGAGCGCCTCCCCCACGCGCTCCCGGCTGCAGTAGCAGCGGTAGCCCACAGGCGCTTCGCCGACCAGATGGTACTCGAAGCCTTTCAGTACCTGTGCGAAAACGGCGTCGGTCCCGTCCTCGTCCAGAATGGTGGTAAGCTGATCCATCATGAAAATGTTGTCTTCCAGTCGGGCGATCAGCGCCTCGTCCGCGCCGGGCATGAGCTGAACGATGAAGCCGCCGGCTACGCGGATGCTGCGGTCGGTATCCACCAGAACGCCCAGAGCACAGGCGGAAGGCACCTGCTCGCTCTCCAGCAGATAGGCGGTCAGATCCTCCGCAATTTCACCGGTGCGCAGCTCGGTGGAGCCGATATAGGGCTCCTTCAGGCCGATGTCCCGGCTGACGGTGAGCATGCCGTCCTGTCCCACGGCTGCGCCGACATTGAGCTTCCCGTCGCGGCGGCGGGGCGGGTCCACATGGGAATCGCCCACGGTCCCGCGTACATAACCTTCTGAATCCGAGACGGCGACGATGCTGCCGATGGGACCGCCGCCGTTGATGCGAATGGTCAGGCTGGCTTTGTCCTCTTTCATGGCCTCGCCCAGGAGCGAGGCGGCGCAGAGCGTGCGGCCCAGCGCGGCCGCGGCGGTGGGGGAGCAGCCGTGGATCTGCCTGGCCCGCTCCACGGTATCCCGGGCGGTGATGACCGCCATCTTGATCAAGCCGTCTCCGGCGGTGGCGCGAATGATTTTATCCATAAATAACTCCTTATCTTACAGCGGAAATGAATACCCGGCCCTGCTCCTTCTGCGGACAGTCCCGGATCTGGCGTACATCGCTGTAGCCCAGCTCTGTCAGAAGCGCCGTGAGGGAGGACAGCTCGTGGGCGTATTCCACATGCTCCTCACCGCTGCGCCGCCAGAGGCGGCCCTGCCGCTCGAAGAGATCCATGCCGTAGACGATCTTTTCCTCTTCTTCATCGAAATCGGCCCGCCAGAGGCACAGCAGATCGTCACTCTCATCCACAAAGATTTCTCCGTCCAGAGAGCGGAACCATTCCGGCGTGTGCACGTCAAATAAGAGAAGGCCGCCGGGGCGGATGAAGTACCGCAGGCGGAAAAACACCGTGCGCAGTTTTTCGGGAGGGATGTAATTGAGACCGTCAAGAGAACAGTACGCCGCGTCCACCGTGCCGTAGAGGTCGATCTCCGCGGCGTCCTGGCAGAGCAGGAGAGGCGGAACCGGCAGAGAGGAGCATTTTTCCCGGGCCTGCATGAGCATGTCGGGCGAGGCATCCACCCCGATCAGCTCATAGCCGCGCCGGCACATCTCTTCCGTCAGCGTACCGGTGCCGCAGCACAAGTCCAAAAGGAGACGGAATTCGCCGCCGTCGCGGGCGAACTCCGCCTCGTAAAGATCCGCAAACTGTGTATATGGCACATCCCCCGTGAGGGAATCGTACCAGGCCGCAAGAGGGCCATAGGCACTCATTCCGCTTTCTCCTTCATGCGGCTGAAGGCAATGTCATAGCCGCCGCTGCCGTACTGGAGGGAGCGGTTGACGCGGCTGATCGTGGCGCTGGAAGCGCCGGTCTCGGCAAGAATGTCGTTGTAGATCATGCCGTCGTTCAGGCAGGAGGCCACCTGAAAACGCTGTTCCATGGCCATGAGCTCTGAGATGGAGCAGAGATCGTCGAAGAACTTTTTGCACTCTTCCACGGTGTGAAGGGAGAGAATGGCCTCATACATTTTGTCGCTGCGCGGCTTCTTGCTGAGCTTGTTCATGAGCGCCTCCAATTACGGATAATTTCCTGTTAGACACTATGTTACATCAGCACGTGAAAAAAGTAAAGAGCTAAAGTGAGAAAGTTGTGAAAAAATTATTGGACAGACCGAAAGCTCTTGCGAAAAAACTGACAGCAAGATATAATACCAATTGGGTAAGACTATCCTTTGAGAAAGGAGCGTTACTATGACTGCGTCCGTAAACATGGCTGTTGTGTGGCTGATCGCCATGATCGCACTGCTTGTCGTTGAGGGAATCGTGCCCGGCCTCATTTCCATCTGGTTCGCGCTGGGCGCGCTGGCCGCGCTGATTGCGGCCGGCCTGCATGCGCCGCTGTGGCTGCAGCTTGTCTGGTTCTTTGTGGTCTCCGTGGCCGCGCTTGCTGTGACGAGACCTCTGGCCAAAAAGTATGTCAACAGCCGCGTCAAGCCCACCAATGCCGACATGATCATCGGCAGGGAGTGCGTTGTGACCGAGGAAATCAACAACATTCGGGGCACCGGAGCCGTGAGCGTGGGCGGAAAAATCTGGACCGCCCGCATGGACAGTGATGAGAAAACCGCCGACGTCGGTGAGGTGCACAGCATCCTGCGCATTGAGGGCGTCAAACTGATTGTTCGCTGAGAGAAAAGCAAATAATTGATAAAGGAGTAATGAATATGCCTATCGTAATTGCCGTACTGATCCTTCTGATCATCGTGATCCTGATCCGCAACATTCGCATCGTGCAGCAGGCAAAGGCCTACGTCATCGAGCGTCTGGGTGCCTATAAGGAGACCTGGAATGTGGGTCTGCACCTGAAGCTCCCCTTCATCGAGAGAGTGGCCAAGGTCGTTACCCTCAAGGAG
>CAMKAP010000242.1 GCA_946410505.1 uncultured Clostridia bacterium | reverse complement strand
CGCACTTGGGGCAGTTGACAAGGGGGATCGGCTCGCCCCAGTAGCGCTGACGGGTAAAGACCCAGTCGCGCAGCTTGTAGTTGACCTTTTCCTTGCCGAAGCCCTGCTCCATGACGTATTTCTTCATGGCGGGAATGGCCTCAGCCACGGTCATGCCGTTGAGGAAATCGGAGTTGACCATGATGGCCTTGTCGTCCTTGGCGACAAAGGCTTCCTTGGTCACGTCACCACCGGCGACAACCTCGATGATGGGCAGGCCGAACTTGGTGGCAAAATCCCAGTCGCGCTGGTCATGGCCAGGAACGCCCATGACGATACCGGTGCCGTAGCCCATGAGGACATAGTCGGAGACAAACATCGGGAGCACCTTGTGGGTCACGGGGTTCATGACCTCAATCCCCTCCAGGCGCACGCCGGTCTTTTCCTTGTTGAGCTCACCGCGTTCAAAGTCGGACTTGCGGGAAGCAGCGTCCCGATAGGCCTGCACCTCGTCCCAGTTGGCGATCCGGTCCTTCCACTGCTCCAGCAACGGATGCTCCGGGGAGATGACCATATAAGTGGTGCCGAAGAGCGTGTCGGCACGGGTCGTATACACGGTGATGTCGTCGGGGGTGTTGGTCTTGAAGGTGACCTCACAGCCGTAGGAGCGGCCGATCCAGTTCTTCTGCTGCACCTTGACGCGCTCAATGAAATCCAGATCGTCCAGATCGTCGATCAGGCGGTCGGCGTACTTGGTGATGCGCAGCATCCACTGGCTCTTCTCCTTGCGGATGACCGGACTGCCGCAGCGCTCACACACGCCCTCGACCACTTCCTCGTTGGCAAGGCCGCACTTGCAGCTCGTGCACCAGTTGATGGGCATGGTGGTCTTATAGGCCAGGCCCTTCTTGAACATCTGCAGGAAGATCCACTGGGTCCACTTGTAATACTTGGGGTCGGTGGTGTCCACGCAGCGGTCCCAGTCGAAGCCGTAGCCCAGCATCTTGAGCTGGCGGGTGAAGTTTGCGATGTTGTCCTTCGTCACGATGGACGGATGGATATGATTCTTGATGGCAAAGTTCTCCGTCGGCAGACCGAAAGCATCGTAGCCGATGGGGAAAAGCACGTTATAGCCGTCCATTCTCTTCTTGCGGGTGACAATGTCGATGGCGGTAAAGGGACGGGGATGGCCCACGTGCAGGCCGGCAGCGCTGGGGTACGGGAACTCAATCAGGCCGTAGAATTTGGGCTTGGGGCTGCCGGTGACGGCGGCATAGGGCTTGCTCTCTTCCCATCTGTCCTGCCATTTCTTTTCAATGGCAGCAAAATCGTATTTCATTGGTATCATTTCCTCTCATCAATATTTTTCCGAAAAGCCCCTGTAATCAGGGGCGAGGAAGGGATGAGAGGGCCACCTCCTCGGAATCAGACCAGAGGCGCTCAAGATTGTAGAACTTGCGGGCCTCATCGGTAAACACATGGACGATCACGCAGCCGAAGTCCATCAGCACCCAGATGTCGGAGCGCAGACCTTCGCGGCGAATGGGAGGCTCACCGGCTTCGGAGAGCTCCTTGTCCACCTCGTCCACCAGTGCCTTGATGTGGGTGGAAGATGTGCCGTTGCAGATCACGAAGTAATCCGCAAGAACCGTCTGCTCAGCAGTCTTCAGGATCTTGACGTCCTTCGCCTTCTTCTCTTCCAGCGCATGGGCGGCAATGGCGGCGATTTGTTCGGGAGTAAGCATATTTTTACCTCCAGTCAGTCCTCGTCCCGGCTGTACCAGCGGTACGCCTCGACGGTATCGGAATACGGCTCCGCACCGCTTTCGCGGATGTGCGCAAGGCTCATGCCGAGCGCGGTGCCGAGGGCCGTGTCGATGTCCTCATATGCGAGCTTGCGGACCTTCTCCACGCCGGGAAAAGCACGGTTGGGTTCGATATAGTCCGCGAGCCATATGATTTTTTCCAGCAGCGTCATGTCCGGCTTGCCGGTACAGTGCCAGCGGATGGCTTCCGCCACAGCGTCGCTCACGCCGAAAAGATCCTTTGCCATGGCGGCGCCGGTCTTCGCGTGAAGGATCTGCGGGCTTTCAAGCTCGTCATGATCGTTGATGATACCATATTTTTCGCAGATCTGCAACTGTTCTTCTATTTTAAATTTTTTAGAGATGTCGTGCAGGATCGCGGCTTCAGCTGCCGTCTCGGGATCCTCTCCCCAGTATACGGCCAGCATCACGGCCTCATTCTCGCAGCCTGCCACATGGCCGATACGCTTGGGATTGAGATACGCATAGGCCTTCTCCCGCAGCCAGCTCAGCTCCGGCTGGGCATCGTACAGGCGGCGGCGAATGATCTCACAGTAGACCGCGTCGTCCAGCATCTCGGAGCCGAGGCGTCGGCGCAGGCGCTCGCGGATCACGTGGGAGTGCATCGGCAAAGGCTCATGCGGCAGCAGTGCCACCGTGGCGCCGTACTCCCGGCGCAGCTTCTCCGCCTGCTCCTCCAGCGCGGGGCGCTCATCATCCTCCCGGGGCAGAACGGCCAGTGCACACTGAGACAGCAGATACTCAAAGCGGTACCAGTCCTCAAAGCAGAGGAACATATCCGTTCCCAGCAGGAAAATAAGCTGATCCTCCGGATACCTCTCCCGCAGCGCCGCGACGGTATCCGCGCTGTAGCACCGCCCTCTGCGCCCGAGCGTCACGTCGGAAACCTGCAAATTCGGCACATCCCGGAAGGCGAGACGGCAAAGAGCAAGCCGCTCTTCCAGAGAGGGGCTCCCCTCTTCCAGCTCCTTATGCGGCGGCACTGCGTCCGGCACCACAAGGAAAAGGTCGGGATGCAGCAGCTCGCTCACCGTATGCGCTGCGGCTGCATGGCCAAGATGGGGCGGGTTAAAGCTGCCGCCGTAAAGAATGATT
>CAMKAP010000241.1 GCA_946410505.1 uncultured Clostridia bacterium | reverse complement strand
CCGTCGATGCCGATATCGAGGCTGCACTCGCGGATCACGCGGTTTTTGAACCAGTCGAAGGCCTTGGGGTCGGTCAGGTCGATGACGCCGCAGTTGAACTCGCCGAAGTCCACCAGATACACGCTTCCGTCATGGCGGCGGGCAAAGACGTCGGCCTCCAGCCCCTCCTGATAGAGGCTGCCGCCCTCAACGAGATACGGGTTTACATAACCAAGAAATTTGATTCCGCGCTTGTGGAGCTTTTTGATCTTCGCGGGCAGATTGGGGTACATCTCCGGATGGAAATGCCAGTCCCACTGCAGGCGCTTGCCGAAGGAGGTGACGCGCTTGCCGCACCAGTCCTGGCACCAGACGCCGGAGACCTTGATGCCGTGCTCCAGGCTCTTTTCCAGCAGCCCGAAGGAACGTTCACTGCCGCCCTGCACGCCGATGATCAGGCCCTTGTAGATCCACTCAGGCAGCTCCGGCTGACGGCCGAAGAAAGCGCTCTCCTTTTCCAGCAGGGAGACAAAGCTGTCCGCCGCCTGGATGCGCACGCAGCGGGGAACCTCCCAGATCTGCAGCTCATGGAAGCCCTCGTTGCGGAAATCAAAGTCCGCGTAGGCGGTGGTGTCCACGTGCAGATAGTAGTGCCGGCTGGAGACAAAGGTAGTCTGGGGGAAGTTGGTGTTGTAATAATCGCCGCCGGCCTTGTTCTCCACATCGGAGCGCCAGGTGACGTAGGTGGTTTTGTCCCGCCCCACACCGGGTTCGGAAGACCACAGGGGGAAATGCCGGCCGCGCAGATTGAAATAGGACATCTGCTCGCCGCAGCCCCAGCAGCACTCGTCCTTTTCCGCGGGAAGGCGCAGCCAGAAGCGGTTGATGGACGGGTCCAGAGAAGTAAAGTGCAGCTCGGCGCAATCCCCGTCCAGGGTCAGTTCCAGGCGCAGAGCCTGGCCAAACTGGATCCGGACGCCCCGGTCGCTGCGCTCCAGATGGGTGACCGGCTGGGGGATTCGCGCAATCACATAGTCGTCGATCTTAAAATTGCCCCGATACATATCCACAGTCTCCCGACCGCAGCCGGTGAAGAGCATGGGAAAATCGGAGCCCGAGCGGAGAAGGATCTTGCCCTGGTGCTCCAGGGACCAGTCCAACCCGTTTTGCAGCAGTTTCATGTCAGCCTCCCGATGATAAAAAACGCCTGAAAAACCGCCGGGAATTGCTTGCAAAAGACCGTCAATAGGGGGGCAGATAATTAACTTAATTAATCAACAGGCTTAATCAATTATAGCAAAACAATGTTACACCAGGGGAAATGTTTTGTCAATTGTACTAAGTTGCCAAACCCGGGACAATTTTTTGTGCAATTTAGCGGAAACGGCCGGGCGTACGGCCGCGGAGACCCGTCATCCTTGTACATATTATAATAAAAAGCGGTGAGGTTGCGCTTTTCAGCAAGTGTACAAGGGGGCGGGCAAAGGAATGGGGGAGAGGGAAAAGCTCCCTCTCCTCCGCCGAAGGATATCCGATCAGTAGCGATAGACCTCGAAGCCGAACATCTGGGCCAGGGCTTCCAGGGTCTGGGCATGACGGCCCTTGATGACCACGAAGTGGGGCTCAAAGCCGTCCTGAATGCTCTCTTCCACCACGGTGCGGCTGTTGGTCTCGGTCTTCACCACGATGGAGGTGCCGATGAACTGTTTGGGCTTGTCCAGAACCTCACCCTCGGTGAGGAAGAAGCGGAAGGAGCCGTCCGGCTCACGGCCGATGCGGAACACCGTAGCCTCGGGGAAGGCCTCGCAGCCGAAGTCCATGGCCGGGCCGATCTTCCGGTTGGGGTGCACGCCCACCACAGCGCCGGTGTCCTTCCGGGCCAGGGAGCAGGCGGCCGCGCCGCAGTGCCAATAGGTAATGGTGCTCTCGTTCTCGTCCAGGGCGACGGGGTCGCCGAAGAAGACAGGCTCGCCGCTCAGCTGCATGCCGATCCACATGGACAGGGCGCCGTAGATATCCGCCTCGCAGGCAGCGGCCACGCCCTCGTCGTTGAGCATAGACAGCACGGTGCAGACCGGGGTGCCGAATGCAGTGAAAAAGTCGGGCCAGCAGCGGGAGGCCAGGGCGCCGATGTTGTGGGAGCGCACATAGTCCCGATAAGCCTTCAGCAGGCGGGCGTGATCCCGACGGTTGTGCTCAGGGGTCTTGTCCATGCCGCAGGTGACCTGCTCGGACTCCCGCAGATAGCTGTCGCACTCCTCGTCGGTGTAGGTCTTGGCCATGTCGATCAGTTCACGGGCCTCGATGGCCTCCAGCTCCACGCCGAAGGTGCTCATCAGTTCGCTGTCCAGCGCCCGGCCAAAGCCAAAGCCCTGGGGCGTGTGGCCCACGGCGGACATCTTCAGGCTGCGCATGCCCTTCTTGACCCGGGCGGCGGCCACGCAGGCCTTCACTGCGTCGGCCACGCTCTCTTCCTCGGGAGCGCCGAAGGCGTAGGCGAAGGGCCGGTCGTCAAAGGCGCGCAGGGCGTTGGCGGCGGAATAGGCGCCGGTGAGAGAGTTGAGACGCAGACGACCGCCGTCGATCACAGGCTCGCGCAGGGTCCACAGGAGCATGGGGCAGTCAAAGCGGCGCAGCACCTCGGACATGTAGGCGGCGTTGGCAAAGGTCAGATTCTGGAACACGACCAGGTCCGGCTGCAGAGAGGACAGATAAACGCGCAAATCGTCCACCGAGAGGATCATCTTGTCCGGGCAGACGAAATTCCCGTCGATCCCGCGCAGCATGGCAACGGAACGGTCAAACTGGTCCTGGGCAGTCTCCAGGTGATAGGTGGGCACGCCCACAGGAATATACACAGGTGTAAAGCTCATACGGTACCTCCAACAGAATTATTTATCGCTGTGAATAACCATAGCTACCCAAGCG
>CAMKAP010000240.1 GCA_946410505.1 uncultured Clostridia bacterium | reverse complement strand
CACTGTAAACCTGCGAAACGATCTCGCCCCCGACATAGACGATCCGAAGCGGAAGACCGTCCTGCTTCTGGAGGACATGCGCAAGCGCCGGCGGCACAAAGGTGGCCGTTATGCCGCGGCGGACAAAATAGGCGAAGAGCGCACCCGGATTCCGCGTCAGCACCGGTGAGAGCACATGGATCGTTCCTCCGTCCTGCAAAAGGGCGATCGTAATATAGATGCCGCCGACAAAGAATTCCGGGATAAGGTGGGCAAACTGTACGGGCATATAGGCATCAAGCATAGCATGCGTACCGGCGGAAATGCGCTCGTAGATACCGTACTCCTGCATGGCCCCTTTCGGCACGCCGGTGCTGCCGGACGTATAAATGATAAATGCCAGATCGTGCGCCGCACTCTCCGCCCATGCAGACTCCTCAAGCGCCTCAAAGCGCATGGCTTCTTCCCAGCAATCCATCGTAAACTCCACAGCACAGCCGCATTCCCCGACTGCGAACCGAACGCGCTCAGCGCCCATGCTGTCCGCGAGACTGACCCATGCCGCGCCGACCTTCATCACCGCGATGCGTGCGGCAATGTGCTCCATGCCTTTGGGCAGCAGCAAGGCAACCACATCCTCACGGCCGATTCCGCGGCTTTTCAGCCAGGCTGCCGCCCTGCCCGACAGCTCATTCAGACTGCGGTAGTCGGTACTTCGCGCTCCGTCGTGATCGACGACAGCCGCGCGTTCCGGGAAGCTTCGACAGGCGCGCGAGATTTCCTTCAGAAAAGCGATCATATTCTCTCTCTCCTGTTATCCGCTTCCACGCCCCGTATATTCCGGACGCCGTAATACTGCGCCATCGTGTGGTTATAGGAATCGCGCGGATCCCCGTCGAGATCCACCATAAGGCTGTAGGCATCCAGCGCCCGGTTTCCGGCAGGAAGCGCGGTCAGTTTCGGAAGAGAAAACTTTTTCAGGACGACGGTATCCTGTCCCCGCTGTTCCTGCAGATCACGCATCCTCTGCCGCGTCTGTCGAAAAAGGGAAAAATCCACTGCGAGGGCTGCGCCGACAGAGACGGCCAGCAGCGCTTCAAACCCCCGTTCAAGATATGCAATAATCCCTGAGAAGCTCTCCCGCTCGATGCAGCGTGCAGCGGCGCCTGAGGCGGCAAGACCATAAATGACACCGGGATATGCCGCCCGTTCAGGGAATTCCGGCGAGAGCATCATGGCGCAGGGCACGGCGAGCGACGCCGCCTCCAGCATCAGCAGGTTCTCCGTCATTTCCCGGCTGCGCCTGCCGAAGCGCGTAAAATAGAGCAGAACAGGAAGGTGCATGGGCAGCTGCCGAAGAACAGTTTTTCGAAAGCCGTTCCTGAAATGGTGCCGGAACATGGCCGGCGTGTAATAGAGCTCCTCGGAGGTACGGTCAGGATCATCCGCCTCCACGGGGGGCTCATATTCTCTGGTGAGCTCAATACGTCTCAGATTTCCCGGTGCCAACAGCATGGACGCAAGCCCTGCACAGGCGGAGAGCAGGCCCGTCAGCATCCAGGCGGTATCCTTCTCTCTGCGAAGCCACGAACGCACTGTGGCGAGCCCCCCGTAGAGCAGCGCGGCGCCGGCGCCGGCCTCATTCGACCAGCCGGTCAACAGCCCGAGCGGCGCCATCAGCAGCGGAGGCAGACGCTTCTGCGCATCAAAGATGCGGCGGCTGTAAGGCAGCGCGAAGGCCGCCTGCAGCACGCCCATCCAGAGATAGTTGAACGAGCCCGTCATCCATTGGCAGCAGGCGGCAAGGTGCGGCGTACAGAACCAATAGCAGCCGCCCAGCCAGAGGAGAAGCCGATTCGTGAGCTTTCTGTCCTCTCCCGCCCCAAGGCGATCCGCCAGCAGGAGCTGCGCCAGTGTAACAGCGGTGTTGGCAAAGTTAAAGGAGGTTTTGCCGCCCGTCAAAAAGCTCTGATCCAGAACGTGCGCCACGCTGCGTCCACCCCAGGTTTTATAGTGGGACAGTTGGGAAACGGCCACATCCCGCGCCGTTTTGACCCGCGTGAGCGTACGGTCGGGCGGGATCAGCAGATTGCCGCGGTGCTCCCCGTCCCAGATGAAAGAATAGACATAATCATCCGCGTACATGGGAAAGAGCAGGTTCCGCGCAAGTGTAATACCGGTGATCCAGCAAAGCGCTTTGACGGGCTTTCCCGACAGGCGCATCAGGAGACTGCTTTCATTTTTTCTGTTTCGTTTCATGTCATTCCTCAAAGCGAAAATACAGCTTCGTACGGTTAAAGCCGGCATTCAGCATGTGATCCTTTGTTCCGTTGTTTTGCATGATATTGGTTACCACATATGCCCGGAAGCTGCTCACGGGCGCATCCGGATCCGTAACGTCAAAGGGGACCCCGCTGTCCCAGAGCACAAAAGCGACGCCCTGTTTTTCAACCCTCAGGCACAGCTCGCCCCAAACCCGGGTATCCGGATTCTTCTCTTTTGTCAAAAGCAGCAGCTCTTCGATATTCAGCGAGGCGAGGCCGACGACAGCAGGCTTCACCCCATGGGCCGCCAGGAAGCTTTCCGCGGTCAGACAGGCCTTTACCACCGCTTCGGGCTCCAGCTCCAGGCTGCAGTCCAGAACCGTTCCGTCGTCCTTCATCAGCAGTGGAAAAGACGCCTTCCGGTAAACGCTCCGCCCCAGGAGCAGAAGAATCCCCAGACTCATAAAGGGTGCAAGGCCAAAACCGAGCCACAGGCCGTCCGGGCCAAGCAGTCGGCTCAAGAGCGTCGACAGCACGGCAGCACAGAGGAAATACTTCAAGGTATTGCTCAGCAGGCTGAGTTTCTGCCTGTCGATATAGAGCCAATAGCTGTCATACAGAGCCAGCCAGGACATGGGCACACAGGAAATGGCGTAAAATCGCAGCCCCCTGACGCAGCTTTGACAGAGCGCCGTGTTTTCACCGAGGTCAAACAAAAGCGGTATCCAGGGAGCCGACACCAGAAGCAGAAC
>CAMKAP010000239.1 GCA_946410505.1 uncultured Clostridia bacterium | reverse complement strand
GGCACGCCGCCAGCGTTCATCCTGAGCCAGGATCAAACTCTCAATAAATTGTATCTTAAACCCAAAGGCTTAAAATCTTATTGAAGCTTTCTTAGCTCTCAAAAGAATTATTTTAAAGTCTTGTATGACTTCAAGAACCCTTCTCTGGTGCTTATTTGCATAAGCTTTTTCTTGCATTGTTCAATTTTCAAGGTACACGCTCCGCCGTCTCCTTCTCGGTGACAGCTTGCTAATACTACCACGCTCAAAAGCGTTTGTCAAGAACTTTTTTATCTTTTTTCGAAGATTTTTGTTCCTGCCTTCGTATCGGCAGCCCCCTCAACGGGTGCTTGCATAATATAGCACCCGAAATGCCGCTTTGTCAACACTTTTTTGACGCTTTTTTGCAAAAATTTTTCGCCGCTAAATCTTGTGGATTTTTAGCGGCGAAAAGCACAAAACTTAGACTGCCTATGGGCATTTTTACCAAACGTGCCTCAGTTTCCGATATTGCCGATATAGGGCAGCGGCTCCTTGATCCCGCTGAAAGCGTTGCTCATACCTTTATAAATAAAATAGAAACGCAGCAGCGTCAGGATCCAGCCGATGCCGGTGATAGCACCGATGGTGTCGGCGACGATGGTGAAGATAAAGAGCTTCAATCCCTGTTTTGCGTGATACTTTGCAAATTCATCCTGCGGCGTGAGGATAAAGGGCAGGACAAAGAGAAAGCTCAGATAACTGAGCGCTGCAAAGAGCTTGTTCCCCTCCGCGCTCTGCGCGCTGCCGGCGCGGTTCATCGTGCTGCGGTAGGTGTAGTTGCGGGCGGCGTTCTGCCGCTCGGCCTCGCGGCGGGCAAACTCCTCCTGGGCCCACTGGCGGCTCTGCTCCTGCTGACGGCGGCGCTCCTGTTCCTGCTCGGCCCAGCGGCGGTTCTCCTCCTGACGGGCACGGCGCTGCTCCTCCAGCTGCTCTTTGAGCACTTCGCTTGCGCTCTTCGTCTGTGCGGCAGTCTCTCCCGCTTTCAAATTTTCATCAAATCCGCAGGCCAGACAGGCCGTCAGCCCATCGGGAATATAGGCGCCGCACTTCTTGCAATATGCCATAATCATCTCTCCTCAGGCAAGCTCGCTTGCCATATAGACTGATTATAGCGTATATTGTTCCCACTTTCAACCAGATTCACGAGCAAAATCGATGATTGCCAATGGTGACGATCAGGGGGCGCGACCAGATCCATTTGCTGGTGGCGGTGGCGGGATTAAAATAGTAGATGGCGCCGTAGCTGGGATCATAGCCGTTCATGGCCTCCTTTGCCGCTCGGTAGGCGCTCTCACTCACAGGCTGGTCGAACTGGCCGTCATCCAGGCAGGAGAAGGCGCCCGGCTGATAAATGACGCCGGAGATGCTGTTGGGAAAGGACGGATGGTCCACCCGGTTGAGCACCACGGCGCCCACCGCGACCTGGCCGGTGTAGGGCTCGCCGCGGGCCTCGGCGGAGATGAGCCGCGCCAGCAGCTGCAGATCCCCGCTTCCGCCGCCGCCCGTGCCGGTAGGCTGAATGCCCAGCGCCGCCAGGGTCAGGTTCCCCGCCTGTCCGTCCGGTGTCAGCCCGTTTCGCCGCTGAAAGAAGCGCACGGCCTCCTCCGTTTTGCTGCCGTAAACGCCGTCCACGGCACCGCTGTAATAACCCCAGTTCTTCAGCCGGGTCTGGATCTCCGAGACCACGGCCCCGCTGCTGCCCTTCTTATATAAATCGGCCGAGGCGCTCTGGGCCAGGGCGATGAGCAGGATGTTCACCGCGAACAGGACCGCCAGCGCCAGGATCAGTCGCTTCTGCTTCCGGGTCATAGAAAAACCCCCTCACAAACATTTTTCTTAGTTTGTGAGGGGGAAAAGTCAATTATTCGGTCTGCTTATTTTTTCTCGCGGATCTCGCTGAGGACCTTGGCGCAGAAATCGTCCAGGCTCATGGCGCCCAGATCCTCGCCGCTGCGGGTACGGACGGCTACGGTACCGGCCTCGGCTTCCTTGGCGCCGATGATGAGCATGTAGGGCACCCGGTCCTCCTGCTGGGCAAGGCGGATCTTATAGCCGATCTTCTCGTTGCTCTCGTCCAGCACCACGCGCACGCCAGCGCTCTCCAGCGCGTCAAACACGCCGCGGGCATAGTCGAGAGTCTTTTCGCTCACGGGCAGTACCTTGACCTGGGTGGGCGCCAGCCACAGGGGGAAGCGGCCCTTCGTCTCCTCAATGAGGTAGGCCATGAAGCGGTCCAGGGAGCCGAGGATGGCGCGGTGGATGACCACGGGGCATTTCTCGACGCCGTCCCGGTCGATATAGCGCAGATCAAAGCGGGCGGGCAGGCAGAAGTCCAGCTGGCAGGTGGAGAGCGTGTACTCCGCGCCGACGGCGGGCTTGACGTTCACGTCCAGCTTGGGGCCGTAGAAAGCGGCCTCGCCGATCTCCTCGGTGAAGTTGATGCCGATCTCCGTCAGCACCTCACGCAGAGCGGTCTCGGCAGTGTTCCACATCTCATCGTCCTGGTGGTATTTCTTCGTGTCCGCCGGGTCGCGCAGAGACAGGACGCAGCGGTAATCGGTGATGCCGAAGTCCTTGTACACGTCGAAGATCAGGCCACAGACGGAGGCGACCTCGTCCTTGATCTGCTCGGGCGTCACGAAGAGGTGGGCGTCGTTCTGGCAGAAATGACGGCCGCGTTCGATTCCCTTCAGGGTGCCGCTGGGCTCAAAACGGAAGTCATGGGCAATTTCGCCGATACGGATCGGCAGATCGCGGTAGCTGTGGAGCCGGTTGGCGTAGATCATCATGTGGTGCGGGCAGTTCATGGGCCGCAGCACGAAGCTTTCGCCTTCGACTTCCATGGCGGGGAACATGTTCTCCTTATAGTGCTCCCAGTGGCCGCTGGTACGGTAGAGGTCCACCGTGCCGACGCAGGGCGTCATGACGTGCTGGTAACCCAGGAGGCGTTCCTTCTGCTTGATGTAGTTTTCCAGCTCCATCCAGATCGTGTAGCCCTTGGGCAGGAACATGGGCAGGCCCTTGC
>CAMKAP010000238.1 GCA_946410505.1 uncultured Clostridia bacterium | reverse complement strand
TTAGATAATTCCGGGCCACCACCTCTTCCAGGGTGTAGGGGGAAAGGGAATAGATGCCGGGCAGGTCGGTCAGGATGACCTCTTTGTCGACGATCAGCTTGCCTTCCTTCTTCTCCACGGTGACGCCGGGCCAGTTGCCGACGAACTGGTTGGAGCCGGTCAGCTTGTTGAACAGGGTGGTCTTGCCGCTGTTCGGGTTGCCCGCCAGGGCAATGCGCAGTTGTTTATCCATCATCCTGCCTCCTTACTCGACTTCGATCATCTCGGCGTCCGCCTTGCGGATCGAGAGCTCGTAGTTTCTCACGTTGACCTCAACGGGATCGCCCAGCGGGGCGAGCTTGCGGACATAGACCTCCACGCCCTTGGTGATGCCCATGTCCATGATGCGGCGCTTGACGGCGCCCTCACCATGAAGTTTGACAACCTTAACCGTATCGCCGATCTTTGCCTGTTTCAGTGTGTACATGCTGTCCTCTCTCCTTACTGTTATTTTGTCATACCATGATTTTTCCCGCCATCTCACGGCTGATCGCAACCCGGGAGCCCTTGACGTTCACGATCAGGTTGCCGTTGATGTCGGAGATGACGGTCACGCTGCCGCCCACTACAAAGCCCAGATCGGCAAGATGCTGTTTGAGCTCGGGGTTTCCCCCGATCTTGCGGATCATGACTTCCTCGCCGGCGTCGGCAAGCAGCAGAGGCATCATATGTCTTTCCTCCCACTTCTTTGCTTAGTTAGAATGCGCTAACTATGCGGCCGAAAAAGAAAGGCTGAATTAGCCCCTTCTAACCTTGGTTAGTTTAATATAACTAACCGGATTTGTCAATAGTGAAATGAAAAATAGTGCCCCGGTCCGGAGAGACCGCGGGAATCCCTTGCAAACAGGAGAAGAATCATATAATATGAAGAAAAGACATGAACAGGCACGGAAAAGAAAGGAGCGCAACATGGATCTGCACGAATTGTATGTCGGCTGCCGCACATATCGGCGCTTTATCCGGGAGCCGGTCCCGGAGAGCGTGATCTGTGAGGCGCTGGAGAACGCCCGCATCGCCAGCAGCGGCAGAAACGCCCAGTCGCTGCGTTACCTTGCGATTACGAGTCCCGAAGGTGTGCGGGATATGCAGCCCCTGGTCAAGTGGGCCGCGGCCCTGCCGCCGGAGATCGGCACGCCAAAAGAGGATGAGCAGCCGGTGGCCTTCATCCTGGTGATCAAGACGCCGGACGCCGGTGCTTTTTCCGACGTGGACGTGGGTATTGCCGCCAATACCATCGTGACCAGCTGTTGGAGTCACGGCGTGGGCAGCTGCCTGATGGGTGCCATCAACATCCCGAAGATCAAGGAGCGTTTCGGCATTGCCGAAGAGGACACGCTGCGCCTGGCCATCGCGCTGGGGAAACCCGCCCACAGCAGCACGATCGTGGAGCTGCCGGAGGACGGGGCCGTCCACTACTATGTGGATGAGAAGCGGGACTACTACGTGCCGAAACGGGCCTTCCGCGACATTGTGCGTTTTGCCTGAGGAGGAGCCGATGAAACAGCCGAACGATTTTCCCCGGCTCTCGCTGGGCTTTTTTCCCACGCCGATCCGAAAGCTGGAGAACCTGAGCCGCGAGCTGGGGATCGAGCTCTGGATCAAGCGGGACGATCTGAGCGGCCTCGGCCTCGGCGGCAACAAGCTGCGCAAGCTGGAGTTTCTGCTGGCGGAGGCGAAAGCGCAGGGGGCGGAGCTGGTGTTCACCACGGGCGGCGCCCAGTCCAACCACGCCATGCTCACCGCCGCGGCAGCCAACAGACTGGGCATGGAGCCGGTGCTAATCCTGAAAAAGCGTGGCGTGACCGCCTGCCGCGGCAATCAGCTGCTGGAAAAACTCATGGGCACCGAGGTTATCTTTGTGGACACCGACGACTATGCCGACATCTACGCCGAGATGGACCGGATCGGGACCGAGCGGGGCAAGCCCTATTACAAGATCCCCTGCGGCGGCTCCAACGCGCTGGGCAGCCTGGGCTATGTGGCGTGCGCAAGAGAAATCGCGCAGCAGGGGGAGCATTTTGACCACATCGTCTGTGCCGAGGGCAGCGGCGGCACCATGGCGGGTCTGGCTCTCGGGGCGAAGCTCTATCTGCCTGGAACGAAGGTTTACGGTATGATGGTGGACACGGACCCCTTTGACGAGATCACGCCCCGCCTGATGCGCGAGGCGGCGGCGCTGCTGGAGGCGGAGGTTAACATAACAAAAGACGACTACTGCCTGCGCGACGCCTGCGGCCCCGGCTACGCCATCCCCTCCGCTGAGGGGAACGCCGCCGTGCGCCGGATGGCGGCGCGGGAGGGCATTTTCCTGGACCCGGTCTATACCGGGAAGGCCTTCGCCGGCCTGCTCGCCATGGCCCGGGAGGGAGCCTTCCGGGAGAACGAGAGGGTGCTCTTCGTGCACACGGGCGGCGCCGGCGGTCTCTTTGCCATGGATTGGGAGGATTAAAATGGGATTGTTTTCGAAAAAGAAAGAACGCGCACCCGAATTCCCGCCGGAAAAGTTTGAACCGGTCCTCCGCTGCAGCATCTGCACCGGCGAGCAGGTGGCCTGCATGCGCGAGCGGGAGGGCGGAAAGCTCCGGGAGATCATGCTGATCCGGGATGCGGACGATCTGGAGACGTTTCGCAAAAACTACGGCGTCACGGGCGAGATCCGCAAAATCTATTGACGGCAAAGAAAACGCATCGGCAGGGAAATCCCGCCGATGCGTTTTCTGTATTCTTATCCTTTCTTGAGGGGGAGCCACCAGGTAAAGCCGAAGGCCAGACACTGACACAGCGTCGCCAGCGGATGCAGCCCGTGCTCCGCACCGATCTTCCGGCCGATGTGGAAATACTCGCCCGTGTGCAGGCCAAAGAGAATGATCAGCGGCCAGGGCTTTCTGCGAGCGGCCAGCGCGGCGAAGGCGGCATAGAGCGCCACACAGATGGGTTTGCCGAACTTTTTGGTCAGATCGAGAAACATCATACCTCTCCTTGTATTATAGAGTAGTAGTTTTTAGTGACCCTCTCCAAGGTCATGTGCT
>CAMKAP010000237.1 GCA_946410505.1 uncultured Clostridia bacterium | reverse complement strand
GGGATCTTCCCAAGAGCAAGATGGGCGTAGATATAGAGAACGGATTTGAACCGCAGTATATCGCCGTGCGCGATAAAACGGAGCTGATCAACCAGCTCAAGAAAGACGCGAAAAACGCCAAAACCGTCTATCTCGCGACGGACCCTGACCGCGAAGGAGAGGCGATCTCCTGGCATTTGAAGGAGCTGCTGGATCTGCCGGACGAGAAGGCCCGGCGCGTGACCTTCAATGAGATCACAAAAAAGGTGGTCACCGAGAGTATCCGGCATCCCCGCGATATCGACCAGGACCTGGTGGATGCCCAGCAGGCGCGCCGCATCCTGGACCGAATCGTGGGCTATAAGCTCTCACCGCTGCTGTGGCGCAAAGTCAGAACGGGCCTGTCCGCAGGGCGTGTGCAGTCCGTGGCCACCCGCATGGTGGTGGACCGGGAGGAGGAGATCAAGGCCTTCGTCAGCGAAGAGTACTGGCTGCTGGATGCGATGCTCTCCCGTGCCGACGGCGGCAGCTTCACCGCCCGCTACTTCGGCGAAGGAGACAAAAAGCGCGAGCTCAAGAACCGCGATGAAGTCGATGCTGTGATCGCTGACACAAAGAACGCCCCCTTCACGGTCCAGACTGTCAAGCGCGGTGAAAAGCAGCGTACCCCCGCACCTCCCTTTATCACCTCCACGCTTCAGCAGGAGGCCAGCCGCCGCCTTTCCATGACGCCGCGGCGTACCATGTCCATTGCCCAGCAGCTCTATGAAGGTGTGGAGATCGCGGGGCAGGGGAGCGTGGGCCTCATCACCTATATGCGTACCGACTCTCTGCGCCTTTCCGAGGACGCGCTCTCTGCGGCCCGGGACTATATCATCGGGCGCTACGGCGCGGAGTATTACCCTGGAAAGCCCAGGCATTTCAAAACCAAAGCCGGCGCTCAGGATGCCCACGAGGCCATTCGCCCCACGGATGTGAATCTGACGCCTGAGGCCGTGCGGAAGGATCTGACCCAGGAGCAGTACCGGCTTTACCGCCTGATCTGGGGCCGCTTTACTGCGTGCCAGATGGCCAACGCCGTCTATGATAATGTGTCCGTTGATGTTGCTTCCGCGGGTCACACCTTCCGCGCAAACTACTCCGAGCTCAAATTCCCCGGCTATACCGCCGTATATGAAGAAGCAAAGGACGAGGAGAGCGACGAGCTGAAAAACCCGCTGCCTTCTCTGAGCGAGGGAGAGACGCTCAAGCTGGAGAAGATGACGCCCGACCAGCAGTTCACCCAGCCGCCCGCCCGCTATACCGAGGCCACGCTCATCCGTGCCATGGAGGAGAAGGGCATCGGACGTCCCTCTACCTACGCACCCACCATCTCTACCATTACGGCCCACGACTATGTGATCAAAGAGGGCAAATATCTGCGCCCTACGCCGCTGGGCGAAGTGGTGACCGGCCTTATGAAGGAGCATTTCTCCGACATTGTGGACCTGAAGTTTACAAACCACATGGAAGAAGAGCTGGACGGGATCGAATCCGGAAAGTCCCAATGGCGGGACGTGCTCTCTGAGTTTTATGACGGGTTTGACCGGGAGTTTCAGAAGGCGGAAGAGACCCTGGACGGCGTGCGCATCAAGGTCCCTGATGTGCTCAGCGATGAGTACTGTGATGTGTGCGGCCGGCAGATGGTGGTCAAGAAGGGAAAATTCGGCTATTTTCTGGCCTGCCCCGGGTTCCCGGAGTGCACCTTCACCAAGCCCATTGTGGTCGAAATGCCCGGCAAGTGCCCCAAATGCGGGGGCAAGATCCTCAAACGTACCAGCAAGAAGGGCTATGTTTTCTACGCCTGCGAGCGTGGGACCGAATGCGGCTTTATCACCTGGGACGTACCTACAAAAGACTTCTGTCCCGCCTGCGGAAAGACGATGTTTAAAAAATCCGGCCGAGGTCCGCTGAAGAGCTTCTGCATCAACGAGGCCTGCCCGAACTTCGTCCCCGAGGAAAAGCGGAGCTACAAGAAGAAAACACCCGAGGAGAAAGCGGCTGCCGCCGAGAAAAAGAACGCGCCGAAGAAGCCTGCCGCGAAGAAGACCGTTGCCAAGAGCAAAACAGGAAAAACGGCAAAGAAGTAAAAGACTATGGAACAAGTGACGGTAGTGGGCGCGGGCCTTGCCGGGAGCGAGGCTGCCTGGCAGCTTGCAAAACGCGGCGTGCCCGTGCGCCTGGTGGAGATGAAGCCGGAGAAGATGACCCCGGCCCATAAATCTGATTATTTCGCGGAGCTCGTGTGCTCCAATTCTCTGAGAAGCGATGAACTCTCCAACGCCGTGGGGCTTCTGAAAGCCGAGATGCGGCATATGGGCTCTCTCATCATGGAGGCAGCGGATGCAAACCGCGTGGCCGCCGGGGGAGCGCTCGCCGTGGATCGCGAGGGCTTTTCCCGATATGTTACGGAGAAGCTCGCCGCGCAGGAGAATATTGAGATCGTCCGTGCCGAGGCGAAAGAGATTCCGGACGGGGAAGTGATCATGGCCACGGGGCCTCTATCCTCGGACTCCATTGCCGATAAGATCGCGGAACTGTGCCCCAACTCCGACCTGCATTTTTATGACGCCGTGGCCCCCATTGTCACGATGGAGAGCGTGGATATGGCCAGCGCCTTCTTCGCCTCCCGTTACGATAAAGGGACGGCGGACTATGTGAACTGCCCCATGGATAAGGACGAGTATCTGGCCTTCGTGCAGGAGCTCTGCACTGCCAAAGAGGCGGAGGTCCACGGCTTTGACGACGGCGGTGTCTTTGAGGGCTGCATGCCGGTGGAGGTCATGGCCCGCCGCGGCGTGGATACGCTGCGCTACGGGCCGCTCAAGCCTGTGGGCCTGAAGGACCCGCGCACGGGAAAGGAAAATTATGCCGTCGTGCAGCTGCGGCGGGATAACGCCGACGGTACGCTTTATAACCTGGTGGGCTTTCAGACTCACTTGACCTGGGGGGAGCAGCGGAGAGTCTTTTCCATGATCCCCGCGCTGAAGGACGCGGTATTTGTCCGTTACGGCGTGATGCACCGCAATACTTACCTGAACAGTCCCACCTTGCTTGACCGCTATTACCGGCTCCGGTCCGAGCCGCGCATCTCCTTTGCCGGGCAGATGACCGGC
>CAMKAP010000236.1 GCA_946410505.1 uncultured Clostridia bacterium | reverse complement strand
AGCCCGCGTTGCGGCCCATGACCTCCACCACGGAGCAGCGCTCGTGGGACTGCATGGTGTCGCGCAGCTTGTCGATGCACTCGATGGCGGTGTTGCAGGCGGTGTCGAAGCCGATGGTGTAGTTGGTGCAGCCCACGTCGTTGTCGATGGTGGCGGGGATGCCCACCACGGGGATGCCCAGGCGGCTGAGTGCCAGCGCGCCGCGGAAGGTCCCGTCGCCGCCGATGGCGACAATGGCGTCCAGCCCCAGCATTTTGCAGGTGGCCACGGCCTTCAGCCGTCCCTTCTCCGTCATGAAGTCCTCGCTGCGGGCGGTGTAGAGGATGGTGCCGCCGCGGTTGAGGATATGGCCCACGCTCTCCCTGGAAAGCGTGGTAAAATCGCTGTTGATCAGGCCCTGCCAGCCTCTGCGGATGCCGATGCACTCGATGCCGTTGGCGTGCGCGGTACGGACGACGGCGCGCACCGCCGCGTTCATGCCGGGCGCGTCGCCGCCGCTGGTGAGCACGCCGATCCGTCTGATTTTTTTCTCCATGGTATCGTTCCTCTTTCCTTCTCAATTTGTCGGAATTCTGTTGTTTCGATTATACCAGAGCCTTTTCGTTTTTACAATCCCGTTTCCGCAGAAATCGCAGGCGAAAGAGCCGGAGATGCGAAGCTGTTTCACATCCCCGGCTCTGCGATTTTTCGGGATTATTTACGTCTGTTGCGGCCCCAGAAGGTATTGTAACGGTCCGGCTTCCAGTCGGGCTGCACGTCCTTGACGGCCTCCGCCGCGGTGATGACCGCGTCGTCATGGTCAATGTCGATGAGCGTGTAGCGGTCGTTGCCCATGCCGAGCTCCTTCATATAGCTCAGCTGGCGCAGACCGTGGCGGGTCTCGATGCGCTCGATCATGGCCTTGCAGCCCCCGTCGGGCAGGTTGTAGAGCAGATCCACGCAGGCGTTGTCCACCGCCAGAATGTCCAGCGAGGCCAGAATGCCCACGTCCGGCGTGACCACGGGCTCCGCCTCGGGGCCTTCGCAGTCACAGGAGACGGACATGTTGCGCATGGTGTTGATAAAGCAGACATGCGGCGCGAAGTGGTCCACGGTGGCCTTGGTGCTCTCGCTGATGCGCTCCATCAGCTCCTCCTCGGCGATGTCCCACATCCCGACACGGGAGTGGATCTCCTTCTTGCCGATGCGCCCGTCCGCGCAGCCGATGCCGATGTTCTTGTTGGAGCCGCCGAAGCCGCCCATGGTGTGGCCCTTGAAATGGGTCAGCACCAGCAGGGAGTCATAGTTCAGCATGCTCTTGCCCACATGCATCTCCTCAAACCATTTGCCGCCCTTGACCGGCAGCGCGGCCACGCCCTCCGCGTCGGTGATGTCCACCGGGCAGAAGGTCCAGCCGTTGATCTGGAGGGTTTTGCGGTGCTCCTCCGTGGTGTAGCGGCTGCCCTCGTAATAGGTGTTGGTCTCGATGATCGTCGCGTCCGGCAGGCGCGTGTCGATCAGCTCCTTCACCCAGGGGCGGGGAATGATGTTGGGGCCTTCGGCTTCGCCGGTATGCAGCTTGATGGCCACTTTGCCCTCCAGCACGTGGCTCACCTTGTCATAGATTTTCTTCAATCCCGCCTCGGAGAGGTCGCGGGTGAAGAACACCACGGAGCTCTCGCCCGTGCGCTCTTCAAAGGGGACGTATTTGTTGCCGTCTTTGCCGGGGATCGGTTTGTTCTTTGACATGTGTTTTCCTCCTGTCTTATGCCGGTCATGTCCTTCTTATTTCATTCTGTTTTCATTATATCGGATTTGGTTTTTTCCTGCAAGTGGAAAAAAGAAGCCTCTCTTGGGAGCCGTGTATTGTTCTTTCGGTTCGAAAATTGAAAGAAAATACAAGCGCAATCGTTTTACCTCTTATTTTTTGAAATTAATGCTTGCATTTTATCGCTCATTCCACTACTCTAAGAGCAGAGAACAGCAGGAGGCAGAAACGCTGTTATTGCCGAGGAGGAGGTCGCTATGCAATTCGGATATTTTGACGATAAAAGGAAGGAATATGTCATTACCACCCCGCGCACGCCGCTGCCGTGGATCAACTATCTGGGCAGCGAGGAGTTTTTCACGCTTCTGTCCAACACCGCCGGCGGCTACAGTTTTTACCGGGACGCCCGCCTGCGCCGCCTGACTCGTTACCGCTACAACAACAGCCCCCTGGATTCCGAGGGCTTTCGCGTCTATATCCGGGACGGAGAGACGGTATGGAACCCGGGCTGGCAGCCCACGCAGACAGAGCTGGACGCTTATTCCTGCCGCCACGGTCTGGGCTATACGGTCATTGAGGGGCAAAAGGATGGCGTACTGGCCCGGCAGACCTTTTTTGTACCCAAGGGGGACAACTGCCTGCTTATGCGTCTGACGCTGAAAAACGAAAGCGAGAGCGCAAAGACGCTGCGTGTCTTCCCCTATGTGGAGTTCTGTCTGTGGGACGCCATGGACGATTCCTCCAACTTTCAGCGCAATTACTCCACCGGCGAGGTGGAGGTCGTGGGCGCTTCCATCTATCACAAGACCGAATACCGGGAGCGGCGGGATCACTACGCTGTCTTCTGGTCGAGCCGGGAGCCTGACGGCTTTGACACCGCGCGGGAGGCTTTTCTCGGTGTCTACGGGAGTCCTGCCCGGCCGGAGGCCGTCTTCGGCGCGGGCTGCAGGGGCAGCGTGGCCCACGGCTGGCAGCCCGTGGCCGCCCAGCAGTTCGATCTGGTCCTGGCCCCCGGTGCGCAGGAGAGCATCCTCTTCGGCCTGGGCTATATCGAGAATCCGGAGGCGGAGAAATATGCCGCTCCCGGCGTGATCAACAAGCAGCGCGCCGAGGCCATGATCGCCCGCTACGCGGATGATGCGGCCTTTGACGCGGCGCTGCAGACGCTTCGGGCGCACTGGGAGGGTCTGCTGGACTGCTATCAGGCATCCACCGGCTCTGAAAAGCTGGATCGGATGGTGAACATCTGGAATCAGTATCAGTGCATGGTCACCTTCAACATGAGCCGTTCCGCCAGCTACTTTGAGAGCGGCATGGGCCGCGGCATGGGCTTCCGCGACTCCTGCCAGGACCTGCTCGGCTTCGTGCACATGATCCCGGAGCGCGCACGCGA
>CAMKAP010000235.1 GCA_946410505.1 uncultured Clostridia bacterium | reverse complement strand
GTTTCCCGACGGCAGCGCCTACCACCAGTACCAGCCTCTGACCAAAAAGGGCAATCTGGCCGTGGGCAGCGGCTTCAACGACGATCCTCTGTGGCTCATTGCGGGCGTTGAGGCCTATCTCAGCGAGACCGGCGACTGGGGAATTCTGGACGAGCGCTGCGATTTCGACAACGACCCCTCTCTGGCCGAGCCTTTGCTGGAGCATCTGCGCCGCAGCTTCCGCTATACCTGCACCCATCTGGGTCCCCACGGTCTGCCGCTGATCGGTCGGGCCGACTGGAACGACTGTCTGAATCTCAACTGCTTCTCCGCCCATCCGGGCGAGAGCTTCCAGATCACCGGGCCCAGTGAGGGCCCTGTGGCCGAGAGTGTGTTCATCGCGGGCATGTTCGTCAAATACGGCCGCGCCTGGGCGGAGATCTGCCGCCATGTGGGCCTTGCCGATGAGGCAGCGGAGGCGGAAGAAGCCGTCGCCGCCATGGAAAGGACCGTGCTGGACGCCGGCTGGGACGGCGAATGGTTCCGCCGGGCCTATGACGCTTTTGGTCATGTGGTGGGCGGCAGAGACTGCGAGGAGGGCCAGATCTTCATCGAGCCCCAGGGCATGTGCGTCATGGCCGGGATCGGCAAAGAGACGGGCGAGGCCGCCCGGGCGCTCAGAAGCGTAGAGAAGCGGCTGGACACGAAATACGGCATCGTCCTGCTGCAGCCGGCCTACACCCGCTATCATCTGGAGCTGGGTGAAATTTCCAGCTACCCTCCCGGTTACAAGGAAAACGCCGGCATCTTCTGCCACAACAACCCCTGGATCGTCTGCGCCGAGGCGGAGCTGGGCCACGGCGACCGGGCTTTCGAGGTCTATCGCCGCACCTGTCCGGCCTATGTGGAGGAGATCAGCGATATCCGCCGTACCGAGCCCTATGTCTACTGCCAGATGGTGGCGGGGCGTGACGCCCCCAGCTTCGGCGAGGGTAAGAACAGCTGGCTCACCGGCACCGCGGCCTGGACCTTTCTGAGCGTCAGCCAGGCCATTCTGGGGATTAAGCCCACACTGGACGGATTGCGGATCGACCCCTGTATCCCGGCGCATGTGAAGAGCTTCACAGTCCGCCGCCGCTATCGCGGCGCCCTGTACGAGATCCGGGTGCAAAACCCCGACGGCGTGTGCCGCGGCGTGCGTGCAGTGCGCTTTCACGGCGAAGCGCTCTCCGGCAGCACGCTTCCCGTGCTCCCCGCCGGTGAGCGCGCGCAGGTCGAAGTGATCATGGGCTGATTTCGGACGCAGAAAGGAGCATTTATGAAAAACACGGTCCTGTTCGGCGCCGGGCAGGCGGGCCGGATGGTCCTGCGCCTGTTGGGGAGCGGGTATGCCGTCGCCTGTTTTGCGGACAACGCCCCGGAAAAGCAGGGCGGCAGCGTTGCCGGGATCCCGGTATGCTCCCCGGCGGAGAGTCTGCGCAGCAATCCGGACTGCGTGATCCTCTGCGTCCTCGGCGAAGAGAGGGCCGGGCAGATGGAGGCGCAGCTTCGTTCGCTGGGCTACGCGGGCGAGGTGCTTCGCGCCGACACGCTGCGCGTCTTTGACGCGCGCCTTGCAGCCATGCGCATGCTCTCCGAGCAGATCCGGGAATATGCGATCCCGGGCGATGTGGCGGAGTTGGGTGTATACCGGGGCGACTTTGCCGTCTGCCTGAACGCCGCCTTCCCCGATCGAAAGCTCCACCTCTTCGACACGTTCTCCGGCTTCGACACGCGGGATGTGGCGTTTGAACGGGCAGGCGGCCTGTCCGGGGCAAGAGCCGGCGACTTCGGCGATACAAGCGTCGAAGCGGTGCTCGCCCGCCTCCCCCGGAGGGAGCTGGCTGTGCCGCATATCGGCTGGTTTCCGGATTCTTTCTCCGGTCTGGAGAATACGCGCTTTGCCTTTGTGTCTGTCGACGCGGATCTCTATGCCCCTACGGCGGCGGCGCTGCCCCTGTTTTGGGACAGGCTCTCCCCCGGCGGCGTGCTGCTGATCCACGACGTGAACGGCGCCCAGTTCACAGGCGCCGGTAAGGCGGTGCGGGAATTCTGCACCGGGCGCGGCCTGCTCCCCATGCCTCTCTGCGACCTGCACGGCAGCGTCGTGCTGCGGCGCGAAGCAGAATAATCCTCCGTATACAGGGAAAGACCGCAGGCGCAAAACCTGCGGTCTTTCCCTGTATACGGAGGATCGTTCTCATCATTCCCCGGAGGACGAAGACGAGGAGGAAGCCGCTGCGGCGTTCTCCCGGTCAATGATCATGTGCTGAAGCGTGATGAGGATCGCCACCACAGATTTTTCATGCTGTGGCTGATACAGGTCAATGCAGTACTTGTCGTGGAGGGAAAAGAGCTTCTGGGCGATGACGGCGATGATCTCCCCGTTTGCATCATAGAGCTCGAAATTCAGCCCCAGGACGTTTCCCTGCAGCTGCCATCCCAGGCCCTCGATGTTCGTAATGTCTTTGATCAGGTGGAACAGCTCGTTGGAAAGCTCAAATACCGTCCCGTCCGCCATAGACACGGTATGCCTCTCATGGAGCGTGAAGATCTTCTTCTCGATGTGCGCCACCGGACGGCCCTCGGCGTCAAAAAGATCGGTCTTGTCGTGCAGGGAGGGGAACTTGGTCTCCGCGCGGTATACCGTGTTTTCATCCGCGTCCATGATCTCGATGCGGTGGTGGACCGTCATCACCTTGGAGCTGGTAAAGAGAGAGCGAAGCGGCTCGCCGAAGCGCTCCACATTGTTGACATTTGCGGCCTCTCCGGCTTCGCGGAAGCGGTGGACCTTGGAAAACACACCCATGGCCTGGATCCTCCTTAATTTTCTATCTGATTCTGTACAGTAAGCATACTGCACGGCGCCGGAAAGCGCAAGTTTTTTCGCGAAGCGGCCACGGGTCTTCGGGCGGGCGGCAGCGTGACAGCCGGAGTGATCTCTTGTCATATAGGGGCGGTATTGCAGGCGGATGGGGTACAGCCGTCTTTTTCAGGTCTGTTATACGTCAGGGTGAGGCCGTGAAATGGCTCTCTTTTGCTTTCACAGTTTCGCCTCCTGTTTTTTGACATGTGCTGGTTTTCTGTCTGCTGTCAATTATAATGATCATCGGATGGCGAAATCAATCGAAGATTCGATTGATTTCGCTGCC
>CAMKAP010000234.1 GCA_946410505.1 uncultured Clostridia bacterium | reverse complement strand
GAGCTGCGCACCCCGCTGACCGCCATCACCGGCTGGGCCGAGACCATCGCCTATGACGAGGCGGTGCAGGGCGATTCCCTGCGCGGTATCAACATCATTTCCCGTGAGGCGGAGCGCCTCACCGGCATGGTCAAGGAGCTGCTGGAATTCACCCGCATTCAGGATGGCCGCTTCAACCTGCGCATCGAGCTTATCGACATTGCCTCCGAGCTGGAGGACGCGCTCTTCACCTACGGGGAGCTGATGCGCCAGGCCGGCATTGAAGTCAAATATACCGAGCCGCCCAGTGAAATCCCGTTGATTCCCGGCGATTCCGAGCGGCTCAAGCAGGTGTTTCTGAACCTGCTTGACAACGCCATGACCCACGGCGGCGAAGGCAAGAAGATCGACGTGGATCTCGCTTCCGCCCCCGACGGCGTACATATCACCGTGCGCGACTACGGTCACGGCATTCCGGAGGCGGAGCTTCCCCATGTAAAGGAAAAATTCTACAAGGGCAGCTCCAAAAACCGCGGCACCGGCATCGGCCTTGCCGTCTGCGACGAAATCGTCACCCGCCACGGCGGGAAGCTGGAGATTGCCAACGCCCCCGGCGGCGGCTGTCTCGTGACCGTGACGCTCCCCTACGGCTCCCCCTGATATAACGAAAACACAGCATTTTAAGGAGATCCAAATGCCCGAAAGCAACAATTCCTGCGCCTTCCGTACCTCCATCGGCGGTCAGGCTCTGATCGAAGGCATCCTCATGCGCGGACCGAAAAAGCAGGCCATCGTCTGCCGCACCGCGGAGGGCCTTGTGGAAAAAACGGAAGAGCTCAGGCTCATCAAGGATAAATACCCCATACTCGGCGTTCCCTTCATCCGGGGCTGCGCCATTTTTCTCGACTCCATGGTCAAGGGCATGCAGGCCCTGACCTACTCGGCAAGCCTGGTCCCGCTGGAGGAGCAGGGCGAGCCGGATAAGCTCGATCAGTGGATCGAAGCCCATTTTCCCGAGGACAAGGCCCAGAAGCTCATCATCGGTGTGGCCGTGGTGATGGGGCTTGCCCTGTCGGTGTTCCTCTTCATCTTTCTGCCGGCCCTGCTTGTTGGCTGGTGTAGGCCCCTGACGCACAGCTTTTTCGTGCGAAACCTCTCCGAGGGCGTGCTGAAGGTTGCAATCCTGCTGGGCTACATGAAGCTCGTCTCCGGCATGAGCGACATCAAGCGCCTCTTTTCCTATCACGGCGCCGAGCACAAGACCATCTTCTGCTACGAGCACGGCAAGGAGCTGACAGTGGAGAATGTGCGGCCCGAGAGCCGCTTCCACCCCCGCTGCGGCACCAGCTTTCTGCTGGTGGTGGTGCTGGTGAGCATCCTTGTCAACTCCGTCGTGCGCGTCACCAACACCTTCGCCCGCGTTGGCTGCCATCTGCTGCTCCTGCCCGTCGTGGTGGGCATCAGCTATGAGATCAACCGCTGGTGCGGCGCCCACGACAACCGCCTGTCCGCCATTCTGTCCGCCCCGGGCAAATGGCTGCAGCGCATCACGACCAACGAGCCGGACGATGGCATGATCGAGTGCGCCATCCGGGCCATGGAACTGGTCATTCCCGAGGAAAAGGGAAGCGATTTATGGGGAAACTGATTCAACGGAGACCCGCTTCGCTGGGCTCGCCTCAGGGAGGTTTTGCCGCGGCAAAGCTGCGTCAAATACGGATTGCTTTTTGATCCGCCTCTCCGGAAGACCCGTTCAGGCTCAGCGTATTTCAATCAATCAATTCGCACAGAAAGACAAACGATATGAAGACATATAACGAACTGTACCTCTCCACCCGCAACATTCTGCGGCAGCGCGGCGTGGAGGGCTTCAATCTGGAGGCCCGCCTTCTGGTGGCCCAGGCCGCCGGCAAAACCACGGCGGAGCTGCTGCGCGACATGAATCTCTACACCACGGACGCCGTGGAGCAGAAGGTGCTTGACTACACGGCCCGCCGCCTGCGCGGGGAGCCGGTGGCCTACATCACCGGACTCTGGGAGTTTTACGGGCTTCCCATGATCGTCACGCCCGACGTGCTCATCCCCCGCATGGACACGGAGCTGCTGGTGGACACGGCCAAGGCCCTGCTGACCGGGCGCAAGATGGACGCGCGGGTGCTGGATCTCTGCTGCGGCAGCGGCTGCATCGCCTGTGCCATCGGCCACGAGATGCCCGCGACCCGCCTTGTTGCGGTGGATATCAGCGCCAGCGCCCTGGAGGTCTGCCGCCGGAACGTGGCGCTCAACCGTCTCATTTCCCGGGTGATCTGCATGCAGGCAGACGCCGTATCCTCTCCCCCGCTGAGCATGGGCAAGTTTGACATGATCGTCTCCAACCCGCCTTATATTGAGAGTACGGAGATCCTGACGCTGGACCCCTCCGTTCGGGATTATGAGCCCATCTGGGCGCTGGACGGCGGAGAGGACGGGCTGCGCTTCTACCGGGGCATCCTGAAATACTGGCGCTCCCTCTTAAAGCCCGGCGGCTGGCTGCTGTTCGAAGTGGGCGAGGGACAGGCCGAGCCCGTAAAAGAGATGATCCTCTCGGCAGGTTTCGCAGCGGCCGATACCCGCAAGGACACGCTGGGTGTGGACCGGGTCGTTATCGGAAAGATGTACGACGCCGACAGCGAGCTGTACACGGGCTTTTGATTTACGTACATACTGATTTGAGATAAGGAGATAAGAACATGGCTGAAAAGAAAAAGGTTTCTCCCGTCGCCGCCCCCTCCGGCGATAAGAAAAAGGCGCTGGAGACCGCCATTGCAAAGATCGAGAAGGATTACGGCAAGGGCACCATCATGCGCCTGGGCGACGACATCTCCGTGAACGTGGAAGCGCTCAGCACCGGTTCCCTGTCCCTGGACCTGGCTCTCGGCATCGGCGGCGTTCCCCGCGGCCGCATCGTGGAGATCTACGGGCCGGAGTCTTCCGGTAAGACGACGCTGGCGCTGCATGTGGTCGCCTCCGCCCAGAAGGCCGGCGGCGAGGCCGCCTATATCGACGTGGAGCATGCGCTGGAGCCCGCTTATGCCCGCGCCCTGGGCGTGGACATTGACAGCCTGCTCATCTCCCAGCCGGATACCGGCGAGCAGGCCCTGGACATCGCCGAGTCTCTGGTCCGCTCCGGCGCCATCGACGTGCTGGTGGTGGACT
>CAMKAP010000233.1 GCA_946410505.1 uncultured Clostridia bacterium | reverse complement strand
AGCGCGAACAAAAGGCCAATCAAATCAAATCCCAGGTCTCTCAACTCAAAATGCCGAGTGGGAAGAAAGTGTTTCAGTCCCTCATCCATTATGCCGATCATAGCGCCTGCCAGCAGCGTCCGCACGGCCGGGCGCGGCACCGTCACCCGGAAGCCGATATACAGCGAGCACCCGAGGGCGAAGAATTCTGGAACATGCGCAAGGCTTCGCACCGTATGCATATCACGAACCCAAGCAGGAATGCCTTCCGCTGCGTGGATGAAATGCTCAAAAAACCAGATCAGCCACCGCTGGATCAGCCCGCTTGCCGCAATGGTGTCCGCTGGCGGCTGGAGGGTCAGCACAAGCAGCGCTGCCAGGACCACCAGAGTCGGAACCCATGCCATCAAAGCCACGCGTCTAGTCGCCGCGACACTCGCTGCATGTCGGATCGCGCCTCTCATGTCCTCGTTCGCTTCAACGCGCCTGCAGCAGCTCCGAAGGTTCTTTTCATACCAATCATTCCTTTGCGCGCCATAGAACTGAAGCAAAGCGTCTGCCGCTAAACCCCGGCAGAATGATACCACAGAAGCAGGCGCCGGTCAACCAGAAAATAACAGCATTTCAAGCTGCCCCCAGTACGCCGAGGGCATCAGCCGGCTCGACCAGATAAACCAGCCGCCAGACCGTCACACCGGAACAGGGCAAGAGCGGTGACTTTGTCACATTTGCGCGATCCCTGCCTTAACACACATGTCAGTTTTACGGCGCTTTCGCTGCTGCTGAAGCCGGCTCATGGGCGAGCCGCCGTCAGACGGAAGCATCCGTCTCCGCCGGCGCGATTCCTTCCGGGTGATACGTCTCCACAATTCTGGAAATCATCGCCCGAATCCGATCCTCGTGATTGCCGTAAGCGGCATCCATCAGTTCCGCGAGTTGCCCGAGGAAACGCTCCTCGTCAAAGGGAATCGGGCAGCCGATGTGAATCAGGTCATTGTCCGTCTTCTTCAGTCCCTCCTCCGCCATCAGTTTCTCCTCATAGAGCTTTTCGCCGGGGCGCAGGCCGGTGTACTCGATCCGGATATCCACATCTGGCTTGAACCCGGAGAGCTTGATCATGTTCCGGGCCAGGGTGTCGATCTTCACTGGCGAGCCCATGTCGAGGACAAAGATTTCCCCGCCATGAGCATAGGTGCCGGCCAGCATCACCAGGCTGACCGCCTCTGGGATAGTCATGAAGTAGCGGATAATGTCCGGATGCGTGACGGTGACCGGGCCGCCCGCCTCGATCTGCCGGCGAAACAGGGGGATCACCGAGCCGTTTGAGCCCAGAACATTGCCGAAGCGTACAGCGACAAATTCTGTCCGGATATTCTGGAACACACGCCCGGAGCCATCCCTGTCAGCGTTCTCACAGCCCACGTGAGTAAACAGCTGGGGAATCCGATCCGCCTTTCCCTCTTTGATCATGTGGTCGAAGCTCTGGATGATCATTTCGCAGATTCGCTTCGAAGCGCCCATGACGTTTGTGGGGTTCACAGCTTTGTCGGTAGAGATCAGCACGAAGCGTTCGCAGCCATTTGTCATCGCAGCATAGGCGGTCTTGTAGGTCCCGATGGCGTTGTTCTTGATCGCCTCGCAGGGGCTGTCCTCCATCAGCGGTACATGCTTATGAGCTGCCGCGTGGTAGACGATCTGCGGGCGGTAGGTGTGGAATACCTGAAAAATACGGCGGCTGTCTCGCACGGAGCCGATCAGCGTCACCAAATCGAGCTCCGGATAGTTCTTCCGCAGCTCCAGCTGGATCGCATAGGCGTTATTCTCGTAAACGTCAAAGATAATCAGCCGCTTCGGGTGGTGCGCCGCCAGCTGCCGGCACAGTTCCGATCCTATGGACCCGCCACCGCCCGTCACCAGCACCACCTTGTCAGTCACAAAGCTGTAAACCTCCTCCATGTTGGTGCGTATGGGCTCTCGTCCCAGCAGGTCCTCCACGCTGACCTTTTTCATCGAGGAGACGCTGATCTGATCCAGCACGAATTGGTACAGGCCTGGCAGCTGCTTGAGCTCACATCCCGTCTCGTTGCAGATCGTGAGGATATCACGCTTTTGCTCGGCCGTAGCGCTTGGCATGGTCAGGAAGATCTTGTCCACGCGGTATTTTTTCGCAGCGAAAAGAATGTCATCGCGTCCGCCCACCACGGGAATGCCGTCCATGTAACGATTCCACTTGTTGGGGTTGTCGTCGATGATGCAGACGACCTTGTCGTGAATCTCCCGCGCCTGGTTCATGTCCCGGAGGATCATCTGCCCTGCCGAGCCCGCTCCCACAAGCATTACGCGGTGAGTTTCATCGCTTGCGGCGGCAGACTGCCGCTTTCGCATCATCTGGAAAAACCGATAGGCAAAGCGAACCCCCAGCAGCAGAAAAAACTGCAGCATCGCACCGATAATGTAATAGGAGATCGGCATACGATGCGCCCGCAGGCCTCCGCAGACGAGCAAGGAGATGGCCACACTATGCAGGGCTGAGGCTGTCAGTGATCCGAAAAAAGTCCGCGCCAATTCCATTAAGCTGGCGTAACGCCAGATGCTGTTGTACATACGAAAGAAAAAGAAGATCACGATGCATACCAGCCCGAATGGAAAAATAAACCGTGCGAAGGCCTTCAGATATGGCTCTGCGTCCTCCACCCAAATTCCCTCAAATCGAATCCAGATGGCAAGTAAATAGGAACCCACCACCGCGCAATAGTCATAGGCCGCCATCAGCGCGGCAATAATCTGCCAGTGCTCAATTCGAAGCCGGCCCAGATAAACCGGCTTTCCATGCGGGCGCGCAGCTCCGTCGCCAGGACGGACATTGTTCTGGTTTTCGTCCACTCTGTATTCAACTCCATACCACCGCGGGAGCCCCATCGATCCGGACAGGATTGCCACCCGCAGGCAAATCATCGCCAAAGCTCCCCGCTATTGTAGCACGCAAAAAGCAAGCCGTCAACCTCGGCTCTGCCACAGAGGTCATCACAGATTTTCAGACAAGAACGGCCTTCCTGCAAGCTGTTTTATCCTTATCTCTGTTGCTGCAAGGAATTCGTCGGGTTTAGCTGCTACTCAGCATTTTCTTGAAGGCGTCATAATTCATGATTTCACCTGGTCTACAATAGATCGCAAACTCCACCGCGTCAAAACTGCCTTTGTTGTGTTTCCAGCATAACCCAT
>CAMKAP010000232.1 GCA_946410505.1 uncultured Clostridia bacterium | reverse complement strand
CCTGGTTGATATAGAACATTCCGCGGTTCTTTTTGAGCAGCTTGATGAGGTTCTCACTGGCAGGGATATTTTTTCGGCGCTTGACACCGGTGCGGTCGTGGAGGATGTTGAAGCCTTCCAGGATCGGATCGTCGTGGACCTCCAGCATTTCATATGCCGTGTACAGCTCCTCCAGCCGTTTTTCCCGGTAGGCCGCCCATTCCGGGTCTTCGCCATGGTTGTCAATCCCATATACCGCGGCAAACAGAATTTTCACGCCCGCGTCCAAAACGGCCTGTTCCACATAAAAATCCATGGTCTGCTCTCCCTCAATCATACAGGTGCTTGCTGAAATAGCGCTCGCCCCGGTCCGGCAGCAGTGTGACGATGTTTCCCCGCACGCCGTTTTCAATCAGCTTTTTGGCCGCAGCCACAGCTGCGCCGGATGAGGTGCCAACAATCAGGCCCTCCTTCGCAGCAAGCTCCTTCACTTCCGCAAAGGCCTCTGTGTCGCTGATCTTGATCACCTGATCCACCAGAGAAATGTCCATGGTCTCGGGGATAAAATCGTTTCCGATGCCCTCAATGTCATAATCCGCGTGCTCACCGCCGCCGATGGTGGAACCGAGCGGGTCGGCCAGCACGCCCCGTATCGCGGGGTTTTGCTCCTTCAGATATTTCACCACGCCGGTAAACGTGCCGCCGCTGCCCGCGCCCGCCACAAAGTAGTCGATTTTCCCTTCCAAGTCCCGGTAGATCTCCGGACCGGTGGTCTCATAGTGAGAAAGCGGATTCGCGGGATTCCTGAACTGCCCCAGCATGACTGCACCGGGGATAGACGAGCGCAGCTCCTCGGCCTTGGCCGCGGCGCCGAGCATTCCGTCCTCACGCGGCGTATTGAGGATCTCCGCGCCCAGGGCGCGCATCAGCGTCTGCTTTTCCTGTGAGAATTTGGTGGGCACAACGAAAATCACCCGGTAACCCCGGCCCAGCGCGGCAAAGGCGATCCCGAGCCCGGTATTGCCTGCCGTGGCCTCGATGATGGTCCCGCCCGGCCTGAGCAGCCCGTCTCGCTCCGCTGCGTCGATCATATATTTGCCCACGCGATCTTTGACGCTGCCCGCCGGGTTATAGGTCTCCAGCTTGGCGTAGAGCCGCGCGTCCGCGGGCAGTCCCAACTGCGTCAGGCGTACAAGGGGCGTGTTGCCGATAAGCTCCTGCATGGATTCATATACCGCCATGTTATCTGACCTCACTTTCCGTTATGGCCTGCTCCAGATCCGCAAGCAGATCTTCGGCATTCTCGATCCCGATGGAGAGACGGATCAAACCGTCCGTGATTCCCACCGCCTCCCGGATCTTCCTGGGAATAGAGGCGTGGGTCATAGTGGCCGGATGACACACCAGGCTTTCCACGCCGCCAAGACTCTCCGCCAGAGCGATCAGCTTCAGGGAGGAGAAAAACTGCCGGATCTCGTGCTTTTCGTCCAGCTCGAAGGAAATCATGGCGCCGCCGTTTTTTGCCTGCCTGCGGTTGATCTCATAGCCCTGCGCGTCAGGCAGTCCGGGATAGTAGACCTTCTTCACCGCCGAGTGGTTCCGCAGGAAAGCGGCGGCTTTCTCCGCGTTTTCCACATGTCTGTCCATTCGCACGCCCAGCGTCTTGATCCCGCGGATCAGCAGAAAGGAATCAAACGGCCCCAGCACGGCGCCCGCCGCGTTTTGAAGGAAAGCAAGCCTTGCTGCCAGAGCGCTGTCCCTGACCGCGGCCAGTCCCGCGATCAGATCGCTGTGTCCGCCGAGATACTTGGTCGCGCTGTGCACCACAATGTCGGCGCCCAGCTCCAGCGGCCGCTGCAGATAGGGCGTCATGAAGGTATTGTCCACGATGGAGAGAAGCCCGTGTCTGTGAGCGATTTCCGAGACTGCGGCCAGATCCGTGACCGTCAGCAGCGGGTTTGCCGGGCTTTCCACCAAAACGGCCCGGACCTCCGGCGTAATGGCCGCCTCGAACGCGGCCAGATTCGTGGTATCCGCAATGGCGTAACCGATTCCGAACTGTTGGAACACCTGATCGAGCAGGCGGAAAGTACCTCCGTAGACATTGCTGGAGATCAGGATCTTATCCCCCGAACGAAACAGACTCAGCACCGTCGTGATCGCCGCAAGGCCGGAGGCAAAGGCAAAGCCCGCTGTTCCTCCCTCCAGCTCCGCGATCAGCGCTTCCAGCGCGGCGCGTGTCGGATTGCCGGTGCGGGAATATTCCCAGCCCGTATTCTGGCCGAGCCCCTGCTGCTCATAGGTAGAAGTCTGATAGATCGGCACGTTGACCGCGCCGGTGGTCTTATCTCCGTAAATGCCGCCGTGGATCAGGGCGGATTCGATATGCTGATATTGCGCCATGTTCATTTCTCCTTGCTCGTGATTGGATCGCCCCGATGCCGGAAGACGGGCGCCGGGGCGATCGCAAAAGAAAAAGAGGGATTCCTTGTAAATTATTCCTTTTTATACTTTAGATGCTGCGGCGAAGCCCTTCTCCAGGTCGGCGAGGATATCGTCGATGTGTTCCGTGCCGATGGAGAGGCGGATGGTGTTCGGGTGGATGTCCTGATCCTCCAGTTCCTCTATGGTGAGCTGGGAATGGGTGGTGGTGGCGGGGTGAATGACGAGGCTCTTTACGTCCGCCACATTGGCAAGCAGCGAGAAGATTTCCAGCGCGTCAATGAAGGCGTGGGCCTCCTTCACGCCGCCCTTGATGTCAAAGGTGAAAATGGACGCGCCGCCGTTGGGGAAGTATTTCTCGAACAGCGCATGGTCGGGATGCTCCGGCAGAGAGGGGTGGTTGACCTTTTCCACCTGCGGGTGATTCGCAAGATATTCCACGACCTTCTTCGTGTTTTCCGCATGGCGGTCGAGGCGCAGGGACAGGGTCTCCACACCCTGCAGCAGCAGGAAGGCGTTGAAGGGGGAGATGGCGGCGCCCGTATCGCGCAGGAGGATGGCGCGCAGGTAGGTAATAAAGGCGGCAGGCCCGGCCGCGTCCACAAAGGAGATCCCGTGGTAGCTGGGGTTCGCTTCCGCGATGGGCGCGTATTTGCCGCTTGCCTTCCAGTCAAAGTTGCCGCTGTCCACCACGATACCGCCGAGCGTCGTGCCGTGGCCGCCCAGGAACTTGGTGGCGGAGTGCAGCACGATGTCCGCGCCGTGCTCAATGGGCCGGATCAGGTAAGGGGTACCA
>CAMKAP010000231.1 GCA_946410505.1 uncultured Clostridia bacterium | reverse complement strand
GTGCCGCCTGCCTCTGCCACCGGCAGCGGCGGCCCGCAATTCCCCTTGACCCCTCGCAGAAAAGGGGAACCCAAGGGAGGAAGCAGGGTCGCCGCTAAAGCAGATACTCGTAGAGGCTTACCCCGCATACCGCTGCCGCTCCCCGGTACTTCTGACGAAGGAATCAGCCCGCGCCCATCCGCGGCTCACGGGTTTTGGATTCGACCGAGCCGCCGGGACGTGCTTCTGCGTGCTGCGATCTGTACGCCATAGCGGCAGCGGACACCTGCGCGCACAGGGTATGCCAACATTCGGGCGGCGGCGACCCACGCTTAGACCTTGTGTCGCTCGCACTGACAAGCGCCTTTTTCTTTCTTCCACCGGGCGCGGCGCGTTCTTTCTTTTTGGGCAAGCTCCAAAAAGAAAGAATGGGGGCGCAATACGCAGGCGAAAACCTGCAAACGCGCCGGGAAAGGAGCCTATACGTTTAGCGGCAGAGGATTCTGCGCAGCCTTTGCGGGATGCGCAGACCGACTACAGCCCGAAGCAGGCCCTCACCGCGCCCGCCATGTACAGCGAGCCCACCGCGCAGGCCACGCCGTCCTCTCCCGCCGCGTCGGAGGCCGCCTCCACGCCCGCGGGGATATCCTCGCAGACGGTGACGGGCTTACCGTAGCGCCGCAGGAATTCCGCGAGTTTTTCCGCCGGCAGGGCCCGTTCGCTTGCGGGCGTCACGCAGACATATTCGTCCGCGGCCGTGTCCAGATTGTCAAAGAGCGAGGGATAATCCTTGTCCGCCAGCACGCCGCACAGCAGAACCCGCTTCTGCGACGGAAAATAGTGCCGCAGGCTCTCCGCCACCGTCTCGGCGCATTGGGGGTTGTGGCCCCCGTCCACCACGAAAGGAGGCTCCTCGCGCACAAGCTCGAAGCGGGCGGGCCAGGAGACCGCGTAGAGGCCGTGCTCCACCGTGTCCCGCGGCAGATTCCATCCCTTCCGGCGCAGGACCTCCACGATCTCCAGCACCACCGCCGCGTTTTTCAGCTGATGCGCCCCCAGCAGGGGGATGGCGCAGGGCTCTCCCCGGTATGTAAACACCTGGCCCTCCAGGCTGTCAAACTCCGGCACGATTTGCGAGAAATCGGCCACACGGAGCCGTGCGCCCGCCGCCTCGCATTTTTCGCGCACCACGGCCTCCACGCCCGCCGCCTGCTGATACAGGACCGCGTCACAGCCGGGCTTGATGATCCCGGCCTTCTCGGCGGCGATTTTTTCCGCCGTATCGCCCAGGATGGCGGTGTGGTCCAGCCCGATATTCATGATGACCGCGGCTTCGGGCGCGGGGATCACGTTCGTGGCGTCCAGGCGGCCGCCCAGGCCCACCTCCAGCACCACGATGTCGCTTTTTTCCCGCAGATACCACAGGAGCGCCACCGCGGTCATCAGCTCAAACTCCGTGGGGTGGTCCTCCATGGCGTCTGCCAGTGGGCGGATCTCCGTCACCAGGGAAGCCAGAACCTCATCGGCGATGGGCTCGCCGTTTATCTGCATGCGCTCGTTGAAGCGGAAGAGATAAGGCGAGGTAAAAAGCCCCGTGCGATAGCCCGCGGCCTTGAGCACCGAGGCGGTCATCGCCGCGCAGCTTCCTTTGCCGTTGGTGCCCGCAATGTGGATAAATTTGAGCTGGTTCTGGGGATTTCCCAGCTTCTCCAGCAGCGCCGTCACCCGCTCCAGACCCGGCCGGGACCCGAGCCAGCTGACGCCGTCGATATATTCCAGGGCTTGCCGATAATCCATAAAATGTATCTTCTGCCTTTCTGAAAACAAGATATTGGGCGTGTCTGCTTAGTTATACCATTCTTTTTTCTCTGCTGCAAGAGAAGCCCCGGAAAAAGGCAAAAAAAGCCCGGAAATCCCGCAAAAAACTGTTGACCTCCCGCTTTGCTTATGTTATAGTATGCATTACCTGTCGGACGAGAGGTGTTTTTTTCGTGCGCTTTTTTGCCGGAATCGCGTCTGTCGTTCCATACAGGGAGGCAATGCCCGCCTTTTGCGGGTAAATAAAATAGGAGGTGCCGAAATATGGCTGCAGGCGCAAGAGTAAAGATTACTCTCAGATGCGAAGAATGCAAGCAGAGAAACTACAACACGGTCAAGAACAAGAAGAATACCTCAGACCGTTTGGAGCGGAGCAAGTACTGCCCCTTCTGCAGAAAGCACACCAAGCATGTTGAGACCAAGTAAGTTCGGAAAGGATGCGTGAAAATGGCTGAAGAAAAGAAAAGCAATGCTGCTCCGACCAAGGCCGTCACCGCCGTGAAGAAGGACGACGTGAAGCCCGGTTTCTTCCAGAAAGTGGGCAAGTGGTTCCGTGAGATGAGAAGCGAGCTGAAGAAGGTCATCTGGCCCACTCGCAAGGCGCTCACCCAGAACTCTCTGATTTCCGTCGGCGTTATGCTGGTCTCCGCTGTGGTGCTCTGGGGCTTTGACGAGCTGGCGCAGATGCTGGTTCGCGTCCTCTTTACGCTGGCTGGTTGATCGAGATGGCGGAAGAGGCGAAATGGTACGTGGTCCACACGTACTCCGGTTATGAAAACGCAGTCGCCGCGGCCGTGATGAAGGCTGCGGAGAACCGCCGCATGACGGATCTGATCCGTGAGGTCAACATCCCCATGGAGACCGTCACCGAGATCACCGAGTCCGGTGAGCAGAAGACGGTGGAGCGCAAGGTGTTCCCCGGCTACGTTCTGGTGAAGATGATCCTCACCGACGACAGCTGGCACCTGATCCACAACGTGCGCGGCGCGACAGGCTTCGTCGGCTCCGACGGCAAGGCCGTCCCCCTGACGGAGCAGGAAATTTATGATCTGGGCGTGGAACGCAAGGAGATCGTCGTCGGCTATGCCGTGGGCGACAGCGTAAAGGTCAACGACGGCCCGCTGTCCGGCTTCATCGGCGTGGTGGACGAGCTGGAACCCGAGAAGGATCGGGTCCGCGTGGTGGTCTCCATGTTCGGCAGAGAGACTCCGGTGGATCTGGAGCTCGACCAGGTCGAAGTTATCAAAGATTAATAAGAAAGAGGTGCTCTTATGGCACAGAAAGTAGTTGGATACGTTAGATTCCAGGTTCCTGCCGGCAAGGCGACTCCGGCTCCCCCTGTAGGCCCGGCCCTGGGCCAGTATGGCGTGAACATCGGTCAGTTCACCAAGGACTTCAACGAGCGCACCAAGGGCGACATGGGCATGA
>CAMKAP010000230.1 GCA_946410505.1 uncultured Clostridia bacterium | reverse complement strand
TGCCGCCGCAGGCGGGCAGCAGCAGGATCAGAAGGATCAGCGCAAGCAGAACGGCGAACTTAAAAGATTTCAAGACAGTATCCTCGTTTTTATTTTTTCTTATTCTAACACCGCCTCAGGTTCATTGCAAGCGGGATTCTATCCGCAAAACACGGTGCATAGGCTCAGACATGATCTCTGATTCCTTTACGCAAAACACGCTGCTGCTCACCGGTGCCTCCCTGCTGATGAGCGGGATCGACATGGGCTATCACGCCTGGCTCGCCCGGAGCCTCGGCGCGGCAGGACTGGGGCTTCACCAGCTCACGCTCTCGGTCAGCGCTCTGTGCGCAACGCTCGCCATCTCCGGCATCCGCTTTGCCTCCACCCGGCTGGTGGCCGAGGAGCTGGGCGCGGGGCGCAGCGGAGCGCACAGCGCCATGGGCCACTGCCTTGCCTACGCCGCCTTCTGCGGCTTCTGCGCGTTCCTGCTGCTGCGGCTGCTGGCGGAGCCTCTGGGCTTTCTCTGGATCGGTGATGCGCGCACCGTACTCTCCCTGCGCATCGCCGCCCTCTCCATGCCCTGCATCTCCCTCTGCGCCGCTCTCTCCGGCTACTATACCGCCTGCGGCGTGGTCTGGAAGCCGGTGCTTGCGCACCTGGCGGAGGCAATGACCGGCGTCGGACTGAGCGTGCTGCTGCTGGAGCGGACGCCGCCGGGCGATCTGGAGCAGCGCTGCGCGGCATTGATGCTCGCCAGAGCGGCGGCGGATCTTCTGTCCCTGCTGCTTCTGGCCGTCTTCTTTCTCCGGGACCGGCAGCGCCATCCCGAAGCAGAGGAGGGCGGGCGCTATTCTGCGCGGCTTCTGCGTCTGGCGCTGCCCCTGGCCTTCTCCGCCTATACGCGCAGCGCCCTGACTACGCTGCGGCAGTTGCTCGTTCCCCGCGGGCTGCGTGCTTCCGGGCTGAGCGCAGATACGGCGCTGGCCGGCTACGGGGTGATTCAGGGCATGGTTCTGCCGCTGCTCTTCTTCCCCGCCTGCCTGCTGGCCTCCGCCGCCGAGCTGATCGTCCCTGTGCTGACGGCGGCTCAGGTGCAGAATGACAGGCGGAAAATCAAAAACACCGCCGGGAGACTGCTGCGGCTGAGCCTGCAATACTCCCTGGCGGTGTCCGGTATTCTGTTTCTCTGTGCCGATCTGCTGGGCGGTCTGCTATTCCACAGCCGGGAGGCCGCCCGCTTTCTGCGCATGCTCGCCCCGCTTGCGCCCGTGATGTATCTGGACATGGCGGTGGATGGCTGCCTCAAGGGTCTGGGGCAGCAGCTCTGGAGCATGGGCGTGAACGTGCTGGAAGCCTCCCTGGGGCTTCTGCTGTTGCTGCTTCTGCTCCCGCGCCGGGGTCTGGGCGCCTATGTGGCCGTGCTGTACTTCTGCGAGGGGGTGAACCTGGCGTTGAGTCTTATCAGGCTGCTGCCCTGTCTGCGTGCTTCTGACGGCGGCGCTCGTCACCCCTGTGAAGGATCGGCGAAATGCGCTTATACAGCAGGAAGGTGAGCAGCGACACTACGAAGCCCTTGAGCAGATTGAAGGGCACCACGGCAAAGAGGACCAGGGTGGAGACGCTGTGGATGGCGGGATTCACCTTGGTGCCCATGCCGACAATGACCTCCATGGGCATGCCGAAGAGGACGGCAAACTTGGGCAGCAGGTAGATGGCGTTGAAGGCGCTGCCGAAGACGGTCATCACCAGTGTGCCGACGATCATGCCGACGAGGGCGGAAGAGCGGCTGGGCTTTGCGTGATACACAACGCTCGCCGGCAGGACGAAGGAGCAGCCCACGGCGAAGTTGGCAAAATCGCCCACAAAGGCGGTGGAGGTCCCCTTCAGCAGGAGCTTGATGCAGACCTTGATGAGCTCGGCAACCACGCCGGCCACGGGCCCCAGATAGAAGGTGCAGATCATGATGGGCAGCTCGCTCAGATCCATCTTGTAAAAGCCCGGGGCGAAGAAGAGCGGGATCTCCACCAGCATCAGCACGCCCGCCATGCAGGCGAAAATGGCGGTGTAGGCGATGTAGTGCGTGTCCGAAAAGGCTTTGCGGTCCCGCACGAGCATGCGCTCAAAGGCGACCGCCACCAGCAGAAGGCCCGCGAAGATCGCAAGGCACACCAGAATGAACTTCAGGTTTTCCATATCAAATCCTCCTTAAAAAAAGATACCCGAAGCGGCTGCTTCGGGCGCAAAAGGAAGGACAAGGAATATTCGCTTTCCCCGTCTTCTTCCATCCAGACTATACTGTCGGTCCCGGAGTTTCACCGGGTCAGCTGCTTTCGCAGGTCGCGGACTGTACCGCCGGTCGGGATTTTCACCCTGCCCTGAAGACAGCTTGAGTATAGCACAGCAAAGAGCCTTTGACAAGACCCCCGCCATAGAATATACTGAGCTACAGAAAACAGAGCGGGAGAGGAGGGACGGCTTGTGGCCGAATTGCAGGCAAGGGAAAAATGCTGCTGCTTTACCGGGCACAGGCCCCAATCCCTGCCCTGGGGCACCAACGAAAGCGACCCGCGCTGTCTGGAGCTGAAGCTGGAGCTGGCCGCCCGGCTGGAGGGTATATATGAGGCAGGCTGGCGGCACTTTCTCTGCGGGATGGCCCTGGGCTGCGACATGTATTTTGCCGAGGCGGTGCTGGCCCTGCGGGACAGCCACCCGGACGTGACGCTGGAGGCGGTGGTCCCCTGCGGCAGCCAGCCGGACAAGTGGCCCCTCAGCCAGCGGCAGCGCTATAACGGCATTCTGGACCGCTGCAGCAGGGTCACGGTGCTGCAGATCCGCTATACGCCCGACTGCATGCAGAAGCGAAACCGCTACATGGTGGAGCACGCGTCACTGGTCCTCTCCTGCTACAACGGCCGCCCCGGCGGCACCCAGAGCACGCTCCTCTACGCCATGCGGCAGGGGCTCAAAACCATCGTGATCGAGATATGAAAAACGGGATGTGACATCACATCCCGTTTCAGCATGTCGACAAGGTGTCGACATGCTGAAGCGGCCGATTTTAAACCCTTGAATCGGTTTAAAAATCGGCTGAGATTGTACGTGAAGGGGGGCTCTCCGCCCCCTTCACAATCCCCCTTACAGGTCCGGGCGGAGTAAAACCGGTTTTCATCCGCAGAATAAAACGGGATGTGATGTCACATCCCGTTTTATTCTGCCAGCAGGAGTCGCAGCAGTTCCTCCGTGT
>CAMKAP010000229.1 GCA_946410505.1 uncultured Clostridia bacterium | reverse complement strand
GCCGTGGCTGACGGCCAGTGCATGCTGATCGTCGAGCAGGGCAAGATCGTGGAAGTCTGCGCCGAACCGGGCGAATATCTCTACGATACCTCCACCGAGCCCTCTGTTTTCTCCGGAAATCTGGGGGACAGCATCCTTGCCGTGTTTAAAAACATCGGCAAGCGCTTTACCTTCGGCGGACAGGCTGCAAAGGACCAGCGCGTCTACTACTTCAACACCCGCGAGCTCACCGGCAACAAATACGGCACCCCCAATCCCGTGCCCTTCCGCGTGGTGGATAAAAACATCGGCCTGGATATGGACATTGCAATCCGCTGCTTCGGCGAATACAGCATCCGGATCTCCAACCCGCTGCTGTTTTATACCAACGTCTGCGGCAACGTGAGCGGAAACTACACGCTCGACAAGCTGGAGAGCCAGATGAAGAGCGAGCTGATGACCGCTCTGCAGCCCGCCTTTGCCCGCATTTCCGATATGGGCATCCGTTATTCCTCCCTGCCCGCCCACGCCTCCGAGATGGCCGACGCGCTCAACGCCGAGCTCTCCGGGAAGTGGCGCGATCTGCGCGGCATCGAGATCGTCTCTTTCGGCGTCTCCAGCGTCAAGGCCAGCGAAGAGGATGAGGCCATGATCAAGGAGCTGCAGCGCAACGCAGCTCTCCGCGATCCCACGCTGGCCGCCGCACACCTGGTGGGTGCGCAGGCTTCTGCCATGCAGACCGCTGCCGCCAACGAAGGCGGTGCCGCCATGGCCTTTATGGGCATGAACATGGCGCAGCAGGCCGGCGGCGTAAACGCCCAGACCCTCTATCAGATGGGTGCTCAGCAGCCCGCCCCCGCCGCCGTGGATCCCGACGCCTGGACCTGCCCGAGCTGCGGGAAAAAGACCAGCGGCAAGTTCTGCCCTGAGTGCGGCACAAAGAAGCCGGAAGCGGCTCCTGCCGGCTGGACCTGCCCGAGCTGCGGCGCTGTCAACAAGGGCAAGTTCTGCACCGAATGCGGCGCGAAAAAGCCCGCCGGCGCACCTCTTTACCGCTGCGACAAGTGCGGCTGGGAGCCGGCTGACCCTGCCAACCCGCCCCGTTTCTGCCCCCAGTGCGGCGACCCCTTTACGGACGGCGACGTCGTTGAGTAAGCTGAAATCTGTTGGGAACAGGGCGGCGGCACTGCTGCTGGCCGCCCTGCTCCTTTGTGTGCTCACCGCCTGCGGGGAGCCTGATCCCAATGAAGGAAGATACCTCTGCACCTCTGTCACGGTGGGAGAGGATACGGTCTCGCCGGAGGAGCTCTATAACGGTGAAGTGAGCCTTGAGCTGCGCGCCTTCCAGCGCGGCATTCTGCGCGTGGGGGAGAACGAGGGCGACGTCCGCTGGACAATGGAGGAAGGCGTGTTCTCCGTGGAGGTGAACGGCGCCGCCTGTCCTGCGTCGCTGGAGGACGGTACCATACGCCTTGACCTGCTGCGGGAGGGCGTCGTGCTGACGCTCGTGCGGGAGGATCTGGCCGCTCTGCTGCCGACGCCCACACCTCAGCCGGAAATGCTCGCTGCCTGTGCCGGGGATTACTACGGCCGCTGGGAAATCGAAAACTCCCAAGGCAGCATGCCGAACACCTGGTATGACTGCTGCGCTTCCGCCCGGCTGATGAAGGACGGACTGGTCATTACCCTCTGGGATGAGCGCACTTCTCGGGATGAGCCCATGGGCGTGATTTCCTGGACGTCTGACGGCGAGACGATCAGCTCCTCTGAAGGCTGGTTCTGGTATGACAGCGTGGAAGAGGGGGCGCTCAGCCTCACGGCTGAAAACGGTGAGATTTCGTTCTCCGGCCACCATGATGGTTCGGAGGAGAGCTTTGACTATCGTGTGCTTCTGCGACCCTGGGGGGCTCGCTGGGAGGATGCGGAAAATAAACCCTACGCCTACCGCATCTGGTATCTCCCGCTGATCGAGGCGGGGGAGGACATGCCGGATGCCATCAACCGATAAGAAAGGGGAGATGCCTGTGCCAGCACAGATCACCAATATCCAGTGCCCTGCCTGTACCGGACCGCTGCACTTTGATGGCGGCACCGGCAAGCTCCGCTGTGACTATTGCGGGAGCACGTTCCCGGTCCAGGAGATCGAAGCCCTATACGGGGAGAAGATCGAGAGTGCGCAGCAGGCTGCCGCCGCCCAGACTGCCGAGACGCAGAGCGCTCCCGAACAGGAATGGGACTGGAACGCAGTTTCCGACGATTGGGGCGAAGCGGGCGTCGATATGCGCGCCTATACATGCCCGTCCTGCGGTGCGGAGCTCATCTGCGACGCTACGACCGTGGCCACCCAGTGCCCCTACTGCGCAAACCCCACGCTTGTGCCCGGCCAGTTTGACGGCCATCTGAAACCGGATTATATCCTGCCCTTCAAATTGGACAAGGAGGCCGCAGTCCAGGCGCTTCGTGACTTCTATAAGGATAAGAAGCTGCTGCCCAGACAGTTTGCCTCTGAAAACCAGATCGAAAAGATTCAGGGGGTTTATGTGCCCTTCTGGCTCTTTAACGGCACCGCCGAGGTGGACATGAGCTTTCGCGCCAGTCGCAGCATGACCCATCGGGAAGGCGACCGCATCATCACCGAGACCGATCACTTCCAGCTGCGCCGCGCGGGCACCGTGGATTTTGAGCGCATCCCGGTGGACGGCTCCCGCCGGATGCCGGATGCGCATATGGACGCCATCGAGCCTTTTGATTACCGGGAGCTCAAGCCCTTCTCACCCGGGTATCTGCCCGGCTTCCTTGCCAACAAGTACGACGTGAGCAAGGAAGAATGCGCCGCCCGCGCGGATGAGCGCGCCTCCAACACCGCCGAGCAGGTGGTCGCGGCCACGGCCATGAGCGCGGGCTATGCCACCTGTTCCCCCATGGGCAAGAGCATCCGCCTGCGCCGGGGCGAGGTCAATTACGCGCTGATGCCGGTGTGGGTGCTCTCCACCCGCTGGAAGGACAAGAGCTTCCTCTTTGCCATGAACGGCCAGACCGGCAAGCTCATCGGCGATCTGCCCGTGTCAAAAGAGCGCTATTGGAGCTGGTTTGCCCGCATCGCCATCCCCGTTGCCGGGGCGCTGGCGGCGCTGCTGTATTTCTTTGTGTAAGGGGGCGCTGCTATGAAAAGAAAAATCGCCCTTTCCATTCTGCTTATCCTCGCCCTGAGCCTGCTGCTGCCGGCGGCAGCGTTTGCTTCCTCCGACGGCAATCTGAGTTATGTGACGGATTCCGCCGGGATCCTGACCGAGGAGCAGCGGCAGGAGCTGGAA
>CAMKAP010000228.1 GCA_946410505.1 uncultured Clostridia bacterium | reverse complement strand
GCCCCAGTTGCCCACATACTTGCCGTAGAGCGCCACGCCGTCTTCAAACTTCATGTTGTAGCGCATCATGCAGTAGAGCATTTTGGCCTTGTCCGCGGCGGGCATGTTGCTCATGCCGTACTTGCCGGCGGAGACCAGCGCCTCCTTGAGAGGCTGGGCCTTGGCCCGGGGGAAGCCCTCCTGGGTCTCCAGCAGGCAGCCGATGGTGTCGTCGATGAGCACGGGGCCGTGCGGCAGGCCGTCCCAGCCCTTGGGCGTAAAGGAGGCCACAAAATTGTCATTTTTATAGAGGTCCACCCGGTCGGCATTGGTGAACACGTAAATCTCGCCCACATTGCCGCCGGGATAGTCGCCGATGTCCATGGGATTGCCCACCTCCAGCACCGGAGTCTGGTTTCCCTGGCTGGCGTAGAGGGCGGCTGCGAGCTTCGGATTGCGGAAGGCGTCCAGCACGCCGTGATAGCAGACCTTGTCACCGGAGCCGAAGTCCTTGTGGGTGGGATAGTCGAACATGCACCAGCCGAAGCAGCCGGCATGCTCGCCGTCCGCCAGCGCAGCGTTCAGCACACGGGCATGGCGCAGCGCGTGCTCCTGCCGCTTTGCCCAGGGGTCGAAGCTCTTGGTGGGGAACATGTGGCCGCTGTGCTCGGAGATGAGCAGGGCCTTTCCCATGTCGGGCGTGACCTTGTCCTTGGGGCGGCAGCCCGGGTTCTCGCCGGTGTGGGAGAAATCGTTGAAGGCATACACATCCTCCAGCAGGCTGCTCTTCTCAATATAGCGCACACCGGAAGTCGGGCGGCTGGAATCCAGCTCATGGCAGAGGGCGTTTGTGCGCTTGTAAAACTCGTCGTTGTCCTGGCTCTCGTTGATACGCACGCCCCAGAGCACGATGCTCGGGTGGCTGCGGTACTGCATCACCATCTCGCGCACGTTTTCCACCGCCTGATCCTGCCAGGCCAGGTCGCCCACGTGCTGCCAGCCGGGGATCTCGGTGAAGACCAGCAGGCCCAGCTCATCGCATGCGTCGATGAAGTGCTGGCTCTGGGGATAGTGGGAGGTGCGCACCGCGTTGCAGCTCAGCTCCTCCTTGAGGATGCGCGCGTCCTCCCGCTGCAGGTGAGCAGGCGCGGCGTAACCGATATAGGGATAGCACTGGTGGCGGTTCAGGCCGCGCAGGAAGCACTTTTTCCCATTGAGATAGAAGCCGTCCGCCCGGAAGTCCACCGTGCGGAAGCCGAAGCGCTTCTCCTGCGTATCCAGCACCTTGCCGTCCCCGTCCAGCAGCTCCGCCCGGACGGTATACAGTCTGGGGCTCTCCGGGCTCCAGGCCTTGGCGTAGGGGACGCGGACCGTGAACTTATCGCGCCCCAGCTGACTGACGAGGCACTTCTCCCCATCCAGAACGGACAGGAGCACATAACGCTGTTCGCCCCGCAGCGTGAGCCGGGCCTCCAGCAGATCCAGGCCGGGGGTAAAAACATAGAGATCCTCGATATAATCCTGCCCGCGCACGTCGAGCCAGACCTCGCGGTAGAGGCCGCCGTAGGTCAGATAGTCGATCACAAAGCCGAAGGGCGGCACCGCAGGGTTCTCCGTGCTGTCCAGCTTAACAATGACCGTGTTCTCTCCGCCGTACCGCACATACTCCGTGATGTCCGCGCGAAAGGCCGTGTAGCCGTTTCTATGCTCGGCGCACTTGACGCCGTTACAGAAAACCTCCGCAATATGGGCGGCGCCGTCAAACTGCAGGAAGAGCTTTTTGCCGCGCATGCTCTCCGGGATCTCCAGGGCCCGGCGATAGCCGTAGACCCCCTCATAGTTCTCGGGACCTGCGTAGTGAAGCGGCGTCTCCTTCACCGAGTGGGGCAGACGAACCGGCACGGTCTCTCCGCCGCCCGTGAGCAGATCCTCCGACCAGCTTTCGGCAAACTCCCAGCCGCTGCAAAGATTGATCATATCCTGATTCCTCCGTCTTTTTCCATGCGCAGAACGCGGCATGGCATACTTTGATAGTTTATTTTACCATTGAAAAAAGAAAGACACAAGTCGGAATTGAAGCTTGCCGCGCCGGTTTTTCTCTATGGAAAAAAGAGCGTTTCGCGGTTGACACAGCTATGCTCTTTCGTGTATAATTGTTTGGACATGCTATATGCTAATTCAGTTTCAAATAGCCAATATACTTGACAGAGAGGAAGCAACACATGGAAACCAAAAACATTCGCAACATCGCCCTGCTCGGCCACGGCAACAGCGGCAAGACCAGCCTGGCTGAGAGCATGCTCTTCATCACCGGCGCCGTTGACCGTATGGGTAAGGTCACTGACGGCAACACCGTCTGCGACTACGACGCTGAAGAGATCAAAAGACAGATCACCATTTCCTCCGCCGTTGCTCCCGTGAGCTACGCCGGGAATAAGATCAACGTGCTGGACTGCCCCGGCTACTTTGACTTCGCGGGTGACGTTCTCTGCGCCCTGCGAGCCGTCGAAGCCGGCTTCATCCTGCTGACCGCGAAGGACGGTCTGTCCGTCGGCGCCGAGCGCAGCTGGAAGTACCTCAAGGCCGCAAACCTGCCCGCCGCTTTCGTCGTCTCCAAGGCCGACGAGGAGCACGGCGACTACTTCGCCGTCGTCGAGGCCCTGCGTGCCAAGTACGGCAGCATTGTGGCTCCCGTCACCATCCCCAGCTCTGACGGCAAGGGCGTGATCGACCTGGTGCACAACGTCTGCTACACCTCCAACGGTGCCAAGACCGTCAAGGGTGCTGTTCCTGCGGCTGATGCCGGCCACGTGGAAGATCTGCGCATGGAGCTGATGGAGACCGCCGCCGGTGCCACCGAAGAGCTCATGGAGAAGTTCTTCGAGACCATGGAGCTGGAGGAAGCCGACATGGTCGCCGGTATCAAGGCCGGCATGAAGGAGCGCTCCGTCGTTCCCGTGTTCGCCAGCGCCGCCATGCTGAACGTCGGCACCGAGGCCCTGCTGCAGGGTATCGTGGACTACGTTCCCAATCCCGCCGAGATGGACGGCATTGATCCCAACGGCCCCGTTCTGGGCTTCGTGTTCAAGACCGTCTCCGACCAGTTCGGCAAGTACAGCTTTGTCAAGGTCATGAAGGGCACCATCACCTCCGACCTGTCTCTCAGAAACGTGCGCGCCTCCAGCACCGATAAGCTGGGCCGCCTCTACACCGCCTGCGGCAAGAAGATGACCGAGGTCAAGGACGCCTGCTGCGGCGACATCGTCGCCATCGGCAAGATGGACTGGAAGACCGGCGACACCGTCTGCGACCCCAAGAACG
>CAMKAP010000227.1 GCA_946410505.1 uncultured Clostridia bacterium | reverse complement strand
TTTCGCGGGCTCTGCCATCACGTCGCTGCGTTCATCCCTGCTGCTGACAGCCGTGGTGGCGGGCAGCGTGCTTGTGAGCTTTGCCGCCACCTGGCTTCTGTCCCGCACGGTCCTGGAGGGCTCTCCCAGTTCCTTTGTGCTGGAGCTGCCGCCCTACCGTCTGCCCCAGCCGGGGCAGATTCTGATCCGTTCCCTGCTGGACCGGACGCTGCTGGTTCTCGGCAGGGCCGCCGCCGTCGCGGCTCCCGCCGGGGCGCTGATCTGGATCCTTGCAAATGTTCAGACGGGCGGCATGAGTCTTCTGGGCCGCTGCGCCGCCTTCCTCGACCCCGCGGGCCGCTTCTTCGGGCTGGATGGGGCGATCCTGCTGGCCTTTCTTCTGGGGCTTCCGGCCAACGAGACCGTACTGCCCATCCTGCTGATGATCTATACCGCCGGGGGAAGCCTCAGTGACCCTGGCGCGCTGGGGGATGTGCGCGGGCTGCTGCTGCAGCACGGCTGGACGACACAGACGGCGGCCTGCGCCCTGTGCTTTACGGTGCTGCACTGGCCCTGCTCCACCACGCTGCTGACCGTAAAAAATGAGACCGGCAGCCTGGGCTGGACGGTGCTCGCCGCCCTACTGCCCACAGCTTTCGGTCTCCTGCTCTGCACGCTGATCGCGCATGCCTGAAACAGGTTATCCTGAGCGAAAACGCTCAGGATAACCTGTTTTGCTATTTTTATTTCTGCGGTACGCCGATGGGGAGGGCCGGCGCGTTTTCAGCGATAGCCGCCAGGGCGTCGCGCATCAGCTGTTCTTTTTCGCTCATGGCGTAGTCATACTCCCTGCCGCCCGCCACAAGCACCATGCGGAAATAGGCGAAATAGGCCTGACCGCAGCACATGCGGCCGCGTACCTCCTGCACCCGCAGAAAGGCACGCTCCAACTCCTCATAGGCAAAAAAACGGGTCTTGAAGCCCTCTCTGTAATACACGCCCAGCTTGCCGACGCGCAGGGCTTCGAAATTCTGAGCCGACTCGAAATCGGCGCCGACGGCGGCATCCTCCACCGGGCCGCGCAGGCCCGCGAACTTTTTCTCTGCCATGGAATTACCTCCTCAAAACAATTGTACACAATCTATTTAAATGATAGCAGAAATCTCTTGCAAGTCAAGCGTTTTCTTTCTATAATGGAAAAGCATTTAGATTGAATCCATCCGCCCTGCACAGGGAGGCAATTCAGAAAAGGAGATTTCATATTTATGTACTGCACGAGAAAAGTTCTGGACGATCTGATCTGGGTCGGCGCGGACGACCGGCGTCTTGCCTGCTTCGAGGGCGTTTACGGTGTGCCCGACGGCGTTTCCTATAATTCCTATCTGCTGCTGGACGAGAAGACCGTGCTCTTTGACACGGTGGACAAGGCTGTGTACGCCGTTTTTCTGGAGAACGTTGCCCATGCTCTGGGCGGCCGTCCTCTCGACTATCTGGTGGTGCACCATATGGAGCCCGACCACGCCGCCACGCTGGAGCTGCTGCTGCAGCGGCACCCGGAGACCACGGTGGTCTGCAACGCCAAGATCAAGGCCATGATCGGCCAGTTCTTCCCCATGGACCTTACCGGCCGCTTCCTGATCGTCAAGGAGGGCGACACGCTCTCCACCGGCAGGCATAGCTTCAGCTTCGTCATGGCCCCTATGGTCCACTGGCCCGAGGTCATGATGAGCTATGACGCAACCGACAAGGTCCTCTTTACCGCCGACGCCTTTGGCACCTTCGGCGCACTCAACGGCCGCCTCTTCGCCGATGAGACCGATTTCTTTGCAGAGCACGTGGATGAGGCGCGGCGCTACTACACCAACATCGTTGGCAAATATGGCGCACAGGTGCAGGCCGTGCTGAAGAAGGCCGCCAAGCTCGACATCGCCTATGTCTGCCCGCTGCACGGCTTCGTCTGGCGCAGCCACTTCGGCGATTTTCTGGAGAAGTACCTGCTCTGGTCGAGCTACACCCCCGAGGAAAAGAGCGTGCTCATCGCCTACGCTTCCGTCTACGGCCACACCGAGAACGCGGCCAACATTCTGGCCTGCAGGCTGGCAGAAAAGGGCGTGCGCGTGCGCATGTACGACACCTCCGTCACCCCCGCAAGCTATATCGTCTCCGACGCGTTCCGCTGCAGTCACCTGGTCTTCGCCGCCACTACCTACAACGCCGGCGTCTTCGTGACCATGGAAAACCTGCTGCATGATCTGTCCGCCCACAATCTGCAAAACCGCAAGGTCGCCGTCATTGAAAACGGCTCCTGGGCTCCCACCAGCGGCAAGGTCATGCGTGAGCTGCTCGCCCCCTGCAAGAACATCGAGTTCATCGCCGACAACATCACCCTCAAGTCCGCTCTGGCCCCCGACCAGGAGACGCAGCTGGAGGCGCTGGCCCAGGCCTTTGCCGACGAGCTGAATCCTGCGCCCGCGCCTGTTGCGGAGCCAGCAGCCGTTCCCGCAGCCGGAGTCTACAATCCCGAGGCCGTCAACTCCAAGGCCTTCAACAAGCTCAGCTACGGCGTTGAGCTGCTGACCACCGCCGTGGACGGAAAGGACTACGGCTGCATCATCAATTCCGCCTCCCAGGCCGCCTCCGGAGACCCGAAGAAGCTCAGCATTTCCGTCATCAAGAAAAACCACACCTGCGACATGATCCTCAAGTCCGGCGTGTTCAACGTCTCCATCCTGACCGAAGAAGCGCCCTACAGCCTCTTCAAGCAGTTCGGCTTCCAGTCCGGCCGCGATGTGGACAAGTTTGCCGATGCGGAGTGGACGGAGCGCACGACAAACGGTATCCGCTATCTGCCCGTGTACACCAACGCGGTCCTCTCCTGCGAGGTCGTGGAAGTGATCGACGCGGGTCCCTCCACCCTGTTCGTAGCAAACGTAGTGGAGGCGAAGGTGCTCTCCGGCGCCCCCTCCGCCACCTATAGCTACTATCACGCCCACATCAAGCCCAAGAAGAACCCCGCTCCCGAGCAGAAGGAATGCTGGGTGTGCAAGGTCTGCGGCTATGTCTACGAGGGTGCGGAGCTGCCCGACGATTTCGTATGCCCGCTGTGCAAGCACGGCAAGGAGGACTTCGAGCACGTCGTCCCCGAGACGAAGAAGAAGCAGAAGGGCTATATCTGCAAGATCTGCGGCCACTTCGAGCCCTGTGAGGGCGAGCTGCCCGAGGGCTATACCTGCCCGCTGTGCAAGCACGGCCGGGAGGACTTTGAGCCCGCCGAGCAGTAACGTTCAGCATCAGAGAAAAAAACGGAAAACCTGGCCGGGATGAG
>CAMKAP010000226.1 GCA_946410505.1 uncultured Clostridia bacterium | reverse complement strand
GGCCAAGATGAACAAAATCGAGGACTGCATCGGCTGCCGCAGCTGCAGCAGCAAGTGTCCCTATCAGCTGGACACGCCAAACCTGCTCAAATACATGCTAAAGGACTACAGAGAATTCTATGAAACTCACAAGGATCAGTTATAAACAGCGTCTTCTCGCCATCCTGCTCTGTCTGTGCATGGCCCTGCCCCTCTGCGCCTGCGGGGAGGCAAAGATGACCCAGCGGCAGGTTTCGGCCATGAACACCGTCATGACACTCACCGCCTACGGCAAAAAGGCCGAGGCCGGGCTTAACGCTGCCGAGGGTGTCATCGTGGCCATGGACGCGGCGCTGGACCCGGAGATGCCCAACAGCACGGTATATGCCATCAACCACGCCCAGGGACAGAACGTGATCGTCTCGGCCCAGGTCGCCAAGATGCTCTCCTCCGCCATGACGGTCTACACCCAGAGCGGCGGCGCACTGGATCTGAGCATCTATCCTCTGGTCAAGCGCTGGGGCTTCGTGGACGGAAAATATTATCTTCCCAGCGATGAAGAGATCTCCGCGGAGATGATGAAGCTCTGCTATGACAAGCTCGTGCTCACCAGTTTCCCCAGCTCCGGGGCCTATTCCGTGTCCCTCCCCATCGGCGCTGAGCTGACGCTTGCCGCCGTGGCCAAGGGCTGTGCCAGCGAAAACGCCATTGACGCCATGCGTCAGGCCGGCGTGGAGAGCGCTTTCATCTCCATGGGCGGCAACGTCCAGACCCTCGGCGTAAAGCCCGACGGGACGCTCTGGACCGTGGGCATCTCCGATCCCGCCAATCCTGGGACCCACCTGGGCGTCATCAACGTGGGCGAAACCGCTGTCGTCACCAGCGCCGGGTATCAGGACCGCTTCACCGCCATGAACGGCAAAACCTATCACCACATTTTAAACCCCGCCTCGGGCTATCCCGCCAACAATTCCCTCAGCTCCGTGACCATTATCTGCGAGGACGGAACCATGGCGGACTGCCTTTCCACGGCCATGTATGTGCTGGGCGAAAGCAAGGCCCTCAACTACTGGCGGCAGTACGGCGGCTTTGAGATGATCCTCGTCACCGACTCCAACCGCGTCATATGCACCAGCGGTCTCATTGAGAAATTCACCCTGGTCAACGACAACTACACCCTGAAGTTTTCTGAATAATGGCTGATCTGAATACCGACGTACGATACATCAAGGGCATAGGAGAGAAAAAGGCGCTGGCGCTCAACAAGCTCGGCGTCTTTACTCTCTATGACCTTGTTTCCTTTTTCCCCCGCAAATATGACGACCGGACCCAGTACCGGCCCATTTCCCTGGCGCTGGACGGCGAGAGCGTCTGCATCCGGGCCATCGTGGCCGATACCCCGCGGCTCACCCGCATCCGGAGAGGATTGGATCTGGTCAAGTTCAAGGCCGTGGACGACAGCGGGATCGTGGACATCACCTACTTCAACCAGTCCTACGTGAAGGACAACATCCACCGCGGGGAGAGCTATGTGTTCTTCGGAAAGATGGAGGTCAAGGGCGCTCACCGGAGCATGGTAAACCCGGTCTATGAGACCGAAGGAAAGGAAAACGGCGTCACCGGGCGCATCGTGCCCATCTACCGGATGAGCGCGGGGCTCAATCAGCGCTCGATCCTGCAGGCGGTGCGCCAGGGACTGGACGAATGCGGCGAGCAGATCCCCGACATTCTGCCGGAGGCGCTGCGCCTGCGCTGTGAGTTGGCCCCGGCGCGCTACGCCTATGAAAACATTCACTTCCCCGCGGACTTCGGCGCCCTGGAGCTTGCGCGGCGGCGCCTGATTTTTGAGGAACTCTTCGTCCTCGCCTGCGCCCTCGGGCGGATGCGGGGCCAGCGCGTCCGGGAGGGCGGCATTCCGATACGGGAGAGCGATCTCGCCGAATTCTGGGCCACGCTCCCCTTCTCCCCCACCGGCGCCCAGCGCAGAGCGGTATCGCAGGCGGTGGAGGATCTCCACAGCGGCGGCGTGATGAACCGGCTGGTGCAGGGCGACGTGGGCAGCGGCAAAACGCTCGTCGCGGCGGCACTGATCTGGTACGTTTGGAAAAGCGGACTTGCCAGCGCCTTCATGGCGCCGACGGAGATTCTGGCCGACCAGCATTATCACACACTCAGCGGGATGCTGGAGCCGCTGGGTCTGCGCGTGGGAAAGCTAACCGGCGCCATGAGCGCCAAAGAAAAACGCGAGGTCAAGGCCGCGCTCAAAGACGGGCAGATTGACCTCATCATCGGCACTCACGCGCTCTTCAGCCAGGATGTGGAATACACAAATCTCGGCCTCGTGGTCACCGACGAGCAGCACCGCTTCGGCGTGGGGCAGCGCTCCGCGCTCATCGGCAAGGGCCAGCGGCCCCATGTGCTGGTCATGTCCGCCACCCCCATCCCCCGCACTCTGGCCCTCATCATCTACGGGGATCTGGATGTATCTATTATCGACGAGCTGCCCCCGGGCCGCCAGAAGGTGGACACCTTCGCGGTAGATGAGAGCTACCGCAGCCGACTCAACGGCTTTATCCGCAAGCTCTGCGGAGAGGGGCGGCAGGTCTTCGTGGTTTGCCCCATGGTGGAGGAGAACGAGGAACTCCCCATGCCACTCAAATCCGCTGAGGAGCACGCCAAAGAGATGGCCGCGGCCTTCCCGGATCTGCGCGTGGCCTGCGTGCACGGCAAGATGAAGCCCAAAGACAAGGACGCCGTCATGGCCGCCTTTGTCGCGGGAGAAGCAGATATTCTGGTCTCCACCACTGTGATCGAAGTGGGCGTGGATGTGCCCAACGCGGCGCTGATGATCGTTGAAAACGCAGAGCGCTTTGGCCTGAGTCAGCTCCATCAGCTTCGCGGCCGCGTGGGCCGGGGGCAGCACAAGAGCTGGTGCATCCTGGTCTCCGACGCGGGTTCAGACGAAGTGAAGGCCCGGCTCGGCATCATGACCAAGACCAACGACGGCTTCAAGATTTCGGAGGAGGATCTGCGGCTGCGCGGCCCGGGCGATTTCTTCGGCGCCCGCCAGCACGGCCTGCCGGAGACGCATATTGCCGATCTGGGGGCCGACGCGGACACGCTGCAGCGCGCCCAGCAGGAGGCGACGCTGCTGCTCTCCACGGACCCCGAGCTGCAGAAGCCCGAGAACCGGCTCCTGCGGGAACGCGTTGAGCTCCTGTTCCGTGAAAACGCCGACAGCTTCAACTAAAGAAAAAGACTGGGCGCGCCGTGAACCGCCCCAGATTGTGCGGACAGCACAAAAAAGCCCCCTATGTAGGATAGG
>CAMKAP010000225.1 GCA_946410505.1 uncultured Clostridia bacterium | reverse complement strand
GCTATCTCTATCTCATTGACCGCAAAAATGATATGATCGTCAGCGGCGGAGAAAACATCTTTCCCCGTGAGGTGGAAAACTGCATTTCCCATCTGGTAAACGATGTGTCCATGACAGCGGTGATCGGAGTGCCCGATTCCTATTGGGGAGAAAAAGTGGTGGCTTTTGTGGTCCGGCATCCCGGCTCTCAGATCAGCGGGCAGGAAATCATCGATTTCTGCCGCAGCCATATTGCCAGCTATAAAAAGCCGCGGGAGGTCATTTTCCTGGACCGCATCCCCCTGAATACCAACGGAAAAATCAGCCGAAAGATCATGAAGAAGATCTATGCGCGTGATTACGCGGGAGAATCCAGTACATCCGGCGCGAGCAGTGCCTGTAAGCAATAAAAGGAAGGAAGGGAAATCGCAATATGAATATTCTAGTTTGTGTCAAGCACGTTCCCAAAGAGGAGGACATGAAGCTGGACCGGGAAACCAAAACCCTGATCCGCTCCAACGGGACGGGCGAAATCAACCCGCTGGACCGCTATGCCCTGGAGCTGGCGCTTCGCCTGAAAGAGCAGGTGGGCGGCAGCGTGACGGCAATCTCCATGGGGCCTCCCAGTTCCATGGCGTCCCTGCGCTATGCATTGTCCGTTGGCGCGGATGATGCGGCCCTGCTCAGCGATCGGGCTCTGGGCGGTGCGGATGCATATGCAACGGCTCGTACTTTGGCAGCGGCAATCCAGAAGCTGGAGGCCGAGAAGGGCGCCTTTGACCTGGTGCTCTGCGGCAAAAACTCCAGCGACGGCGATACGTTCCTGGTCACGCCTGCGCTGGCCGAGGATCTGGGCCGTCCCCATACCACCGGCGTTGTGGACTTCAGCCTGGAAGAAAATGCAATTCGGGTCAAGAGAGAAATCGAGAGCGGCTTTGAAGAGCTGGAACTGGACTTCCCGGCTGTTCTGTCTGTCAGTAAGGCCATGTTCAGCTTCCGCTTCCCCAATGTCCGCCTGAGACTGGCGGCCAACCGGCGCGAGATCCCCGTTTTCAGCGCGGCGGATCTGGGTGTGGATGCGGATATGGTGGGCACCCGCGGTTCTCTGACCACGGTGGGAAGCTCTTATGTTCCGGAGCACAACAAGAACTGTGTCAGATTCGGCGGGGAGCCGGAGGAGGCCGCGAAAGAGCTGCTCTCCGTGCTCGGCAATCTGATTTAAGCGGAAGGGGGACAATCTGATGTCGAATAAGGATATTTGGGTATACATCGAGACAAATCAGGGCGAGATCGTCGGCAGTTCGCTGGAGCTGTTCACGCCGGCCCTGGAAATGACTGCCCAGACCGGCGGCAATGTGGTGGCTGTGATCCTGGGCAGCAACATCGCTGACGCGGCGAATACGCTGGGGGCTTACGGCGCCTCCAAAGTCATTGCCGCCGAGGTAGGGGAGTACTGCCCCGAAGCCTATACGGCAGCGCTGGCTCAGCTGGTGGAAAAATATGAGCCGGACGCGCTGATGCTCAGCGCCACCGCCAACGCCAGAGATTTCGTCTCCAAGCTGGCCTGCCGGATCCGCACGGGCGTGACGGCCAACTGCACGCAGCTGAGCGTGGAGCCGGAAAGCGGCGTCATTTCCTGGATGATGCCCGCACCCGGCGGAATCGTGGCCACGATCCTGTGCGAGAAGACCCGCCCCCAGATGGGCACGGTTTGCCCGGGCATCTTCAAAAAGCCGGTTCCCGACGAGAGCAAAACGGCCCCTGTGATCGTGGAGACGGTGGAGGCTGTCCCCAGCGACAAGATCCGCCGCCTGGCCAAAGAGATCCTGAAGCCCGAGAAGAGCATCGAAGATGCGGACATCCTTGTGGCTGGCGGCTTCGGCGTAGGGAAAGACGGGTTCGCCCTGCTGGAGCAGCTGGCGGATGCCATCGGCGGCGTGGTAGCGGCGTCCCGTGCGGCTGTGGACGCCGAGTGGATCGGCGCTGACCGGATGGTCGGCCAGAGCGGCAAAGTGGTTCACCCCAAACTTTACATCGCCTGCGGCATTTCCGGCGCCCTGCAGCACATCGTGGGTGTGGGCGCGGACTGCGTTGTGGCCATCAACACCGATGCAAACGCTCCCATTTTTGATATTGCGGATTACGGCATCGTCGGATCCTTCCGTACTGTCATTCCGGCGCTGATCGAAGAGATCCGGAAAAACAGATAAGTATTTTTGTCAATTGCAACGGCCAGTCCGAAAGGGCTGGCCGTTTTGCACATTATGAGGAACTGGAAGAAGAGAGAAGAACTTGCCAACAAGGAGCTTTCGGAAAGCTATCATTGACATTTGGCAGACAAACAGATAAACTAACTGATAGCTTAGACAGTCGGCTTCTGTCAGAACGTTTCATATTTAAGGAGGGTCTTTTTTGGAAGTAAGAGAAAATCTGATCAAGCTTTGCGAGAAGATCAACGACGGGCACTACAAAATTACCCCGGACTGTGCGGAATATAAGGTGTTCGAGAAGTGGATCACCGACGAGCAGATCGCCGTCATGATGGCGCTGACCAGCATGAAACCGGGATTCGTGCCGCTGATCGCGCGCAAGGCCAAGATGTCCGTCAAGCGGACGCGGGAGGTCCTGCATGAGATCACGGACATCGGCCTGGTGGTGCAGGTGCTGGTGCCCAAGGTGGGCCTGGAGATCTATCTGTTGCCGCCCTACACCCCCGGTATCTTCGAGTTCCTGCTCATCAATGAGAAATTCTGCCTGGCGCATCCCGAGATCGCCTACGCCTTCCACCAGCACGCCACCACCAGCCAGATCGAGCATGCGCCGAACACGCCCATGGGCGCCGGCATCATGCGCGTCATCCCCGTGGAGAGCGCCATCCCCGCCAACACGGAAAAGATCGACAACGAGCGCGTCAGCAAGTATATTGAGGACAACGAGGGCCACCTGAGTGTTACTCCCTGTCAGTGCCGCCGTGTGCGCAAGCTGATGAGCGAGGGCAGCGGCGATCTGGACGAGGGTCTGTGCATCTTCATGGGCCATGTGGGCGACATGTTCAACAACACCGGCAAGGGCAGGCCCGTCTCTGTGGAGGAGGCCAAGGCCCTTGTGGAGAAATGTGAAGCGCGCGGCTGCGTCCACCAGATCACCACCCTGCACCAGGGCGAGACCTTTGCCATCTGCAACTGCATGCCCGAGAGCTGCCTGGCGCTGGGCGTCTCCCAGTATTACAACACCCCCGCCACCTCCAAGAGCAATTACGTGGCCGAGATCGACAAGGAAAAGTGCGTGGCCTGCGGCCAGTGCACCGACCGCTGCGCCAACAACGCCATCCAGA
>CAMKAP010000224.1 GCA_946410505.1 uncultured Clostridia bacterium | reverse complement strand
CGTCGTCGGCTCCGAGCAGGGCGGGATGCGCCCGGTCCTGATCGTCCAGAACGACACGGGCAACCGGCACAGCCCCACCGTGATCGCAGCGGCCATCACCAGCCAGACCGGCAAGGCAAAGCTGCCCACCCATATCCGTCTGTCCAGCCAGACGACCGGCCTCAACCGGGACAGCATCATTCTGCTGGAGCAGATCCGAACGCTGGACAAATCACGGCTGCGCCAGTGCATGGGGCGGCTGGACGAAAAAACCATGAGCGCGGTGGACAACGCGCTGGCGGTCAGTATGGGCCTGCCCTTTATCGAATAAAACAGGATCCCCCGTTCATAGATTGAACGGGGGATTTTTTCATACCATTATCTCCAACGTGTTTACAGAGACGACTCTGCGTAGATGCGCCCCCATTCTTTCTTTTTGGAGCTTGCCCAAAAAGAAAGAACGCGCCGCGCCCGGTGGAAGAAAGAAAAAGGCGCTTGTCAGAGCGGGGAACACAAGGCCTGAGCGTGGGTCGCCGCCGCGAAAGTGTTGGCATACCCTGCGCGCCCGGGTGTTCGCTGCCGCTATGGTGTGCAGATCACAGCACTCAGAGGCACAACCCGGCGGCTCAGGCGCACGATAGTCACACTTGTAGGGGCCGACGTCCCGATGACCCGCCATTTTTCAAACAGCGAGCCGCGGGGACGTGCGGGATACAACCCCGGTCATAAGTACCGCTGAGCGGCAGCGGTATGCGGGGCAAGCAGCCACGCGTTCCTGCTGTAGCGGCGACCCCGGATCTGCCCTTAGGCTCCCCTGTTGGGCAGAGGAGTCCAGAGGAGCCCCTCCTCTGGTCGCCTTTCTTTGAAGGCCAGGAAACATTTCTTTCCGCGAGAGGAAAGAAATGTTTCCTGAAATGCGCAGCTTGCCGCCTCTGGACGGTCGAGAACAATGGTATGTAATAACCGCCTCAAAGATACACTTTGGGGCGGAGTGGAAGAAGGAGGAAGCAGAGCGCAGTTTTTGCCGAAAGGCGGAAACGGAGCGGTGCGCGCGCCTTCTGACGAGAACGGGGTGCTTTTTCTATGGATTATCCGATTTTGGAAAACGGCAGAGAGATCGGGCGTCTGTACGCCCGGCAGGATGGCCTGTACACCGTGTTTGAAGCGCGGCTGCCGCCGCGGGAGTCGCTGACGCGCCTGTATCTCAGCGGCGGCGGCGAGAGCCGCCTGCTGGGGGTGATGGAGCCGAGGCAGGAGGGCTGCTTCCTCTGCCGCCGTCTGAGCCGACGTGAGATGCCGCATCGGCTCCAGTATGCCTCCACTGTCCCGGACGGGCGGCAGGAAGAGCGGGAGACGACAGTTGACGGCGTGTGGGAGGCAGGGGAAAACGGGATTCTCTATGACAGGAAGCGCGGCCTGATCGCTTTCCCCGCCCGGCTGCCGGACAGAGGCGGGCAGCTGCGGATCGAAGTCATCGGCGGCAAAGAATACATTGTCTTTCGGTGGTGAAAAGAGTATAATTGTATGAGGACAAGGGGTTTTTGCGAACAGAGAAGCACAAAGGAGATGGATTATCATGCAGATGACCGAATTGCTGGCAAAGAAACGGGACGGCGGCGTATTGAGCACGGAGGAGATCGACTTCATGATCCAGGGCTATACCCGCGGTGAGATCCCGGACTATCAGATGTCGGCCATGTGCATGGCGATCCTGCTGCGCGGCATGGACGAGAGGGAAACGCTGGACATGACCATGTCCATGATGCACTCGGGCGAGACACTGGATCTGAGCCCGATCCGGGGCGTCAAGGCGGACAAGCACTCCACCGGCGGCGTGGGCGACAAGACCAGCCTGATCCTCTGCCCGATGGTGGCGGCGGCGGGGCTGAAGATCGCCAAAATGTCCGGCCGGGGTCTGGGCCACACCGGCGGCACCATAGACAAGCTGGAGAGCTTTTCCGGCTTTTCCACCGCCATCAGTGAGGAGATCTTCTTCCGGAACGTGAACGACATCGGCATCGCCATCATGGGCCAGACCGCCGACCTGGTACCGGCAGACAAGAAGATTTACGCCCTGCGGGACGTGACGGGCACAGTGCCCTCCATCCCGCTGATCGTCTCCTCCATCATGTCCAAGAAGCTGGCAAGCGGCGCGGACGTGATCGTGCTGGACGTAAAAGTCGGGGACGGCGCCTTCATGAAGACCGAGCAGCAGGCGGAGGAGCTGGCCCGGGGCCTGACGCGGATCGGGCGTCTTGCCGGGCGCAAGTGCGCTGCGGTGATCACCGATATGGACCAGCCCCTGGGCTATGCCGTGGGCAATGCATTGGAGGTCCGCGAGGCCCTGGCGGTGCTGCGCGGCGAGGAGCGGGGGGAGCTGCTGGAGCTCTGCCTGACGCTGGGCGCCTGCATGATGGTGGAGGCCGGCGTGGAATGGAGCGTGGAGGAGGCCAAGCTCTCGCTGCTGAAAGTCATTGAAGACGGGAGCGCGCTGGATAAGCTGGCGCAGATGGTCCGCGCCCAGGGCGGAGACGCCGCTGCGGTCTACGACCCCTCTCTGCTGCCGCAGGCCGCGGTGTCGGTGGAGGCGGTATCACAGCGGGGCGGCTATGTCTCGCGCATCCATGCCGAACGAATAGGCCTTATCTCCATGCATCTGGGCGGCGGCCGCGTCACCAAGGAGAGCAGCATTGATCTCTCGGTGGGGCTGTTGCTCCACAAAAAGGTGGGCGACCGGGTGGAGCCGGGCGAGAGCCTTGCCACGATCTGCGCTGCGAGCCCGGAAAAGGCCGGGGAGGCGGCGGAGATGCTGCTGGACTGCTATGAGTTTTCCGAGAAGCCTGTCAGCAAGCCTGTGCTCATCAAACAGATCGTTCGATAAAAGCAGAAAGGCCGGGCGCTGTTTATGAAACAGTGCACGGCCTTTGTCTTTATTTGAGCTGTTTTCTAAGCTGCTCGTTCTGCTTCTTGAGTTCCTTGTTCTGCTCCTCCAGCTCGTCCAGCTTTTTGTTCACCGGGGCGAGCTGCTTCTTCAGTTCTTTGGACAGAGCTGCTCGAATCATGTGTCTGCGGGCAATGCTCCCCGCCAGCGCGAGCGCGGCGGAAGCGCCAAGCGCAGCAGCCCCAAGCCGCTTGATGTTTTTCATATTGGCATTTGTCAGCACGTAGCGGAGCAGCTTTTGCTGCGCAGAGTCGCCCCGGACCAGCGCCGACGGCAGCAGCTCCAGCGCGGCCCCGGCCGGGCCTTTGACTGCGGGCAGCTTCTCTTTCTTTTTCAGCAGCATGGATTTCCCTCCCGTAACAGTATAATGATTATAGGATGGCGAAAAGCGAAAGAGCTTTTCGCCGCGCAGCTTTGC
>CAMKAP010000223.1 GCA_946410505.1 uncultured Clostridia bacterium | reverse complement strand
GGCCTCACCGAGCAGCAGGCCGAGGAGGAAATCATCAACGGCTTCCTCGCCTGAACGAAGAATCAGACCGATCCCCCGGGCGCTGCCCGGGGGATTTGCACATTCTCTCTTGTGCGCGGCATAAAATGGTGGTATTCTAATCCAAGTAGTTTCCGGAAAAGAGGCGTTTTCTTTGAAAATCGTAGTTCTGGGCGGCGGCATCAGCACCGAGCGGCATGTGTCCCTGGTCACCGCCACCTCCGTCTGCAGGGCCCTGCGTTCTCTGGGCCATCAGGCGATCTTTGTGGATATGTTTCTGGGCCTTGAGGACTTTGAAGGCCCGCTGGAGGCGGCCTTTGACGCGCCGGACGGCTTCTGCGGCCAGGTGGCCATCGGCCATGAGGCGCCGGACCTGCGGGCGGTGATCGCCTCGCGCCGGGATCAGAGTGCGAGCCGCATGGGGAAGAACGTGCTGGAGGTCTGCCGTCTTGCGGACTCCGTGTTCCTCGGCCTGCACGGGGCCGACGGGGAGGACGGGAAGATCCAGGCCGCGCTGGACCTGCTGGGCGTGCCCTATACCGGCTCCGGCCCGCTGGGCAGCGCCATGGCCATGGATAAGGCGGTGGCGAAGAGGATCGTCTCCGCCGCGGGCGTGCGCACGCCGGAGTGGCAGGAGCTCAGCTTTACCGAGGCGGACATCCCAAAGCTGAAGGAGACGCTGCCGGTGCCCTGTGCCGTGAAGGTGGTGGGCGGCGGATCGTCCATCGGCGTGGCGCTGCCGGACACCCGGGAAGAGCTGGAAAAGGCGCTTCACGAAGTGCTGCCCTACGGCGAGCGCTTTGTCGTGGAGCGGAAGATCGTCGGCCGGGAGCTGACGGTGCCCATCCTGGACGGCCGTGCGCTCAGCCCCATCGAGATCGTTCCGCCCGAGGGCATGTCCTTCGACTATGTGGCGAAATACCAGTCCGGCGACGAGGGTGCGCGGGAGCTCTGCCCCGCGCCCATCGGCGAGGAGGAGAAGAAGCGCGTCAGCGAGGCGGCGCTTGCGGCCCACAGGGCCCTGGGGCTCTCGGTCTACTCCCGCTCCGATTTTATCATGGACGCCGAGGGGCAGATGTGGTATCTGGAGACCAACACCCTCCCCGGCATGACGCCCAACAGCCTGATTCCCAAGGCTGCCGCCGTGGAAGGCATGAGCTATGCCCAGCTCTGTGAGAAGATCGTGCTGCTCTCGCTGCAGCGGCGCGTGTGAATTCACAAATTCTTGATGTTTTACCCGGGCAATGTGGTAAACTTTGTCCATAGAAAACAGGATTCAGGGTGGGAACATGAAAGAAAGATTTGCACAGTTTATGAGTGATGCCCGGCGGCGCTTGGCCGGATTCATGGCGGGGAGAAACGGCAACGACCAGCTCAACCTCTTCCTTCTGATCGTGGATGTGGTGCTGCTCCTGCTGGCGTCGATCTTCGCGCGCAGCCTCGGAGGCATCCTCTATCCGCTGGTGCTGGTTTTGCTGGGCTATACCTATTTCCGCATGCTCTCCCGCAATCTCTACAAACGGCGCACGGAGAACGAGAAGTACATGCGCCTGCGCGCAAAGGCCGCGGCAAAGCTGCGCCTTGTGAAGGAGCGCTGGGTACAGCGGGGGGACTACAAGTTCTTCACCTGCCCCTCCTGCAAGGCGGTCATGCGGGTGCCCCGCGGCCGCGGCAAGATCAAGATCGTCTGCCGCAAGTGCGGCAGCTCCTTTACGGGGAAATCGTAAATGTTCGGTTATCTGGTGGCCGACACGGGCAAGCTGACCGAGGAGGAGTTCAAGCGCTACCGCGCCTGCTACTGCGGCCTCTGCCGCAGCATCCGGGAGCGCCACGGGCAAAACGCCGGCCTGGCTCTGACCTATGACATGGCCTTTCTCGTGCTGCTGCTCTCCTCTCTCTATGAGCCGGAGGAGCGGGCGGGGGAGGGCACATGCATGCCCCATCCCATCGAGCCGCGCGCCTTCTGGCAGAACGAGAGCACGGCCTATGCCGCCGATCTGAACACGGCCCTGGCCTATCTCAAATGCCTGGACGACTGGGAGGACGACGGCAATCTGGGGGCGCTGGCGGAGGCGAAGCTCCTGGAGAAGAGTTTTCACGAGACGGAAGCGGCCTGGCCGCGTCAGTGCGGGGCGATCCGCCGCTCGCTGGAGACGCTGCACGAGCTGGAAAAGAACAGAATCGAGGATGCGGATGCCGCGGCGGAGAGCTTCGGCAGCCTCATGGCGGAGCTGATGGTCTGGCGGGAGGACCGCTGGGAGGCGGATCTGCGGGCCGTCGGACGGAGCCTGGGGCGCTTTCTCTATGTGATGGACGCCTGCATGGACCTGGACGAGGACGCCCGCCGCAACCGCTACAATCCCTTCCGCCGCTGGTACGGCCTGCCGGACAACGAGCAGCGCTTCCGCGACATTCTGCAGATGCTGCTGGGCGAGTGTCTGGCATCCTTCGACCGCCTGCCGCTGGTGCAGGACGTGCCGATTCTGAAAAACATTCTCTGCGCCGGACTCTGGCAGCAGTTTGATCAAAAATACACCACCAAGGGGAAAAGGGGACGCGCAGATGGTGCAGGACCCGTATAAAGTTCTGGGTGTAGCGCCTGACGCCTCCGATGAGGAGATCAAGAAGGCCTACCGGGACCTCACAAAAAAATACCACCCGGACCTGAACCCCGGGGATGCGACGGCGGCCGAAAAGATGAACGATATTAACGCCGCCTACGACGCCATCAAGAACGGCACTGCCCAGCAGAGCTACGGCGGGGGCGCGGCCTACCAGCAGTACAGCCAGAACGCGGGCTACGGCTGGGGAGGCGGCGGCTTCACCGGCTGGGACAACTGGTATACCGGCGCGCAGCAGCAGTATCAGCAGCAATACCAGCAGCAGGAGCGCAGCGAGTATACCGCCGCGCGCAGCTTCATCCGCAACGGCCTCTATCGGGAGGCGCTCAACGCCCTCTCCGGCGTGCCCGCAATCGAGCGGGACGGACGCTGGTACTATCTCTGCGCCGTGGCCAACATGTATCTTGGCAACAAGATCGCGGCTCTGGAGCAGGCCAAGCGCGCCGCCTCCATGGACCCGGACAACGTGGAGTATGCGCGGCTGGTGCAGATGCTGCAGCAGGGCGGGGATTTCTACCGCGGCTACCAGCAGGAGTACAGCAGCGGCCTGAGCCTCAACCGCCTGTGCATGACCGTCTGCCTTGCCAACATGTGCCTCGGCCCCATGTGCGGCTATCGCTTCATCTGCTGCTGAAATCAGAAGGAGAGTTTTCCGCGGCAAAGCTGCGGCAAAAACAATATAACAATATAAAAAGATCGCCGCGCCTGTTTTTGAACAGCACCCCATTTGTTAGACAGTATGGTATACTACTAACGAATGGGGTGTT
>CAMKAP010000222.1 GCA_946410505.1 uncultured Clostridia bacterium | reverse complement strand
GCGGCTGAAAAAAACTATTACGCACTCAAGCTTGCCCAAAGGGTCTATGGTGTAATAGTTTTTTTCAGCCGCCATCTCTTATCCCTCGCGTTTCACGACGTTCATTCTGTGGCTGTAAGCCCGGTAGACCGTATAACCATCCTCGCCGTCCGGAGTAAACTTGACCCAGAAGGTAGCGTTTCCCTCGCGTCTGCGGGCAACGAGCAGTCCGGTCTCTGAATCCAGCACCGCCTCGCCGCTCTCCCGGAAAGCCTTCAGCACGGCGATCACATCGTCCGTCAGGATCATTCGCTCGTCCATCAGCTGCCTGGCTTCGTCCGTGTAGTGTATCGTAAAGTCAAGCTTGTCTTCCATACTCTCCTCCTGCCAAACTTCCCGCAGCAGTTCTTTTTTCAATGTCAGCCGGTTATAGCGCTTTTCGCTGATGTCCGGCGGCGTGCCGGCGTCCGTGCCGTAGACAAGCTCCAACAGATGGCGAGACTCCCGCCCCTGCCGGGCAAAGCGGTCCCGGCAAGCCATGCAATAGGAGAGATAGGGTGCGTCGGAGCGCTCCAGACACTTCTCCGTCATCTCATCCGCCAGTTCCCGATTGGCATAAGCAGTCAGACCGCCGTAGCCGCAGCAGGGTGAACGGTCGCCGGAATAAGGCGTCTCCACCAGCTGGCAGCCCAGCGCCTCCGCGAGTTTTCGCACGGCGCTCTGCATCTGCCTATCGCCCCGTGCGCCGCAGGAATCGTGCAGCGCGTATGGCCTCTCCGGCACGGTTCCGCCTGCCGGAAGCCCAAGCTCCAGCAGCAAGTCCCAGATGCCGACTACGCGTTCCCCCGCAATGCTCTCCAGCTCTTTTTTGCAGGTGGGGCAGCCCGCAATCACGATCGGATCACCCATCTTTCCCAGTTCCCGGTCCAGCATCTCATGGGTCTGGGATTTCAGCTCCACACGCCCGGCCCAGTCGCAGATGGCACCGCAGCAGCCCAGCATCAGCGCAACGCCCCCCTCCATGCGCAAGCAGAGATCAGCATAGGCGGCCTTCACCGTCTCCGGTGCGATGGCGGCAGCCTGACAGCCGGGGAAAAACACATAGCGGCAACTCTCATAGCCCGGCTGAGGACGGCTCAGAAAGGCCTCATTGTTGGAAAAGAGCATGTCCATCAGTGCAAACTCGTGGGGCGCCAGGGGCATCTTGTCCGTGGAGACCATGTTTTCCCGCGCCATGCGGCAGACTTTGCCCATGTCAAAGCCGTTTGGGCAAACCACAGTACACTGACCGCAGAGAGAACAACTGTTCATGGGCTTATTGAGCGGATGATCCCCCATGATGATCTGGGTGTTATTGTAGATTTCGCGGGACAGAAGCCCCGGATGCTTTTTATAGTGGGCCAGATAGGCGCAGCTTTTCAAGCACTCCTCGCAGCGGCATTGAATGCAGCGCGATGCCTCCGCTATTGCCTGCTCCCTGGTATAGTGTTCCCCGGTCTTTTCGGTGCGGTGCAGGCTCTTTCCCTCACTCAGATCGGTATAGAGAGAGGATTCGATCGGTCCCTCCTGACCGCGGGAGTTGCGCGGGTCCAGATTCTGCGCCAGTCTGTCCACGGTGAGCGCGGCCTTTTTCGCGCCGAAGGCAGCGTTCAGGACGCCTGTGCCGCAGCCGCAGACCAGCTTCTCTTTTTCGCAGTACATCAGCTCCGGCAGACATTCCGCATCCGGCAGCAGCCGCCTGCGTACTTCCTCCGATATACACACCACATCAAAGCTCACACGCTTATCCTCCAGAAAAGCATGGTCAATGACGCAGGAAAATTCAAATTGAATGTCTTTGCTTTTCAGACGCTTCAGCTCAAGCCGAAATGCCTCCTCATCCAGAAAGGCCGTCTCACAGCGCAGGAAGGAAGCCATATCCTCCTGCTCGCAGAAAACCGTCAGCGGATAGGCCTTTTTTTCCAGCTCCCCTGCAAGAAAAAGAGCAAAAAGGCCGGATCCCAGCACCGCGACGCTTTTTCTTTTCCGGCTGCGGAAAAGACTGCCCCGCGGCGGCTCCGCGAGGCGCGAAACCGCAGCCTCAACCTCCCGGACGGCGATCCCGTCCCCCAGCTCGCAGAGGCGGCACTGCTTTTCACAGGGGGCCTCGCAGCCGTGGGAGAGGATCAGCGGGAAGGGAGAGACCTTCTCATAGATCTGAAGCGCCTTGCGGAAATTACCGGCGGAAGCCGCCTCCAGAAAGGCGCGGGTATCCAGCTTCAAGGGGCAGGCGGCATTGCAGAAGGGCGGCTGCTCGTAGACGCAGCGCGCCACCATGGCGTCCATCTCCTCCTTGGAGATCTTGTTGACTTTATAGACATGCGTGGAACCGCGTTCTCGGATCTGTGCCATAGGATCGCCTCCCGCGTGTAAAAGCTGGGGATGCGGCTAAATGCCGCATCCCCATTATAGCATTACGTTTACGAATTGAAAAGCCTTACTCTTCCAAGGCCTTGAGCGCAGCCAGCACCTTCTCCGGACGGGCCGGGATACGGGTGATACGGGCGCCGGTGGCGTTGTAGATGGCGTTCAGGATGGCCGGGTGCGGCGCATCCAGCGGGGCCTCACCGCAGCCGGCGGCGCCGTAGGGGCCGTTGGGACGGTAGGTCTCGTTGTAGTGCAGCTCGATGTCATCGGGGACGTCGTTGGGGTACGGGATACCGCACTTGAGAAGACTCGTGTGCTTATTGAGGTCCTCAAAGTCCTCGCTCAGCGCAAGGCCGATGCCCTGTACCAGGCCGCCGTAGAAGTTGCCGTCCACCAGGAGCTTGTTCATGATGGTGCCCACGTCGGCCACGGCGGTGAACTTCTCCACCTTGACTTTGCCGGTCTGGGTGTCCACACACACTTCGGGCAGGAAGATGGTGTACATGTAGGTGGCAAAGGGTTCGCCCTGAGCGGTATCCTGGTCCACCGGGTGATCGGCGCAGTAGGTGGTGACCCAGTTGCCCTCGACCTTCAGCTTCTTGCCGTCGGCGACCATCTCGTCATAGGTGCGCCAGGTGCCGTCGTCCTTCTTCATCTCGGCGAGCAGCGCCTCGGCGGCCAGACGGCAGGCGTTGCCGCTCATGACCTGCGAGCGGGAGCCGCCGGCGGGGCCGGAGTTCGGCGTGATCTTCGTGTCGTTCATCACGAGGCGGATCTGCTCGGGCTTGATGCCGGCCTGACGCAGCGTCTCATGCGCGGAGACGAGCGCGCCCATGTCGGCGCCCTGACCGTGATCCTCCCAGGAGACGTAGATCGTGACCGTGCCGTCGGGATTCAGCTCCGCGAAGGCGGAGGAGGTGTCCACACCGTCGAGGCCGCAGCCGTAGACGCCGAGGGAGACGCCGATGCCGTACTTATAACGGCCGTCGGAGGCGGCGTTCTTCTCCTCGCAGCGCTTCTT
>CAMKAP010000221.1 GCA_946410505.1 uncultured Clostridia bacterium | reverse complement strand
GACGATGGGGATGGCGCCGAAGGGGCCGGGCGCGGAGGCGGTGATGTTGGTGCTGGCGAATAGACTCAGGTAGCCGGGTACGGAGCGGGCGTTTTCCATTACGGCCGCCCAGCCGCCGGCGGTGCGGACGCCGAAGATCAGGATCACGATCAGGGCGAAGGTCATCATCAGACTCTGGATCAGGCTGGTAATGGAGGCGGCCATGAAGCCGCCCATGGCGCAGTAGGCCACAATCACGACGGCGGAAATGATCATTGTGGGCAGATAGCTCCAGCCGAACATGCTGTTGAAGAGCTTGCCGCAGGCCACAAAGGCGGAGGCGGTGTAGGGCACAAAGAAGACAATGATGACCAGAGCGCCGATGCTCTCAATGAGCTTGCTCCTGTCGCGGAAGCGGCGGGAGAGGTAATCCGGCACCGTGATGGCACCCAGCTTCTCCGAATAGAGACGCAGCCGTTTGGCGACGATCAGCCAGTTGAGGTAGGTGCCTGCTGCAAGCCCGATGGCCGTCCAGCTGGCCTCGGCTACGCCGCAGAAAAGCGCCAGTCCCGGCACACCCATCAGCAGATAGGCGCTCATATCGGAGGCCTCGGTGCTCATGGCCGTGACGATGGGACCGAGTCTGCGGCCGCCCAGATAAAAGTCTGAGGTGGAGCTGTTGCCGCGGGAGTTGCGATAGCCGATCAAAATCATGCCGACCAGGTAGACCACAATGGAGATCAAAATACAGATATTGGCGGTAGTCATAAAATCACGTCCTCTTTTTTGTGGAAGATGCTTAAAGTATAGCGTTTTTCCACGCGGCGGCAAGCGGGAAAAGAAGGGAAAAGACTTGCAATCGCCAAAAAATCCTTTATAATAGAAACGAATTTAATAATGTTCATGTTTCTATGAAAGGAATTCATATAATGAAACTCTCCAAATATGAAGCCCTGGCTGCCGTTGTGGAGCAGGGGAGTCTGACCCGAGCGGCCCGGACCCTGTGCTGCACCCAGTCAAACCTGAGCCACAGCCTTGACAGCCTGGAGAACGAACTGGGTTTCCCGCTTGTAAAACGCGGCAGGGGCGGCGTGCGCCTGACGGCGGAAGGGGAGAAGCTCATGCCGGCTGTGAGAGCGCTCCTGTCCAGCGCCGAGCAGCTCAGGCAGACTGCGGCCTCGATCCGCGGCCTCGATACCGGTACGGTGCGTATCGGTGCTTTTACCTCTGTCGCTGTCCATTGGCTGCCCGGCGTGCTGAAGGAGTTTCAGGCGGATTACCCGAATGTGGATTTCAAGCTCCTCAACGGAGACTATCACGATGTGGAGCAGTGGCTCTCCGACGGGAGCGTGGACATTGGATTTGTCAATGTCCCCTGTGCGCTGGACTGCGAGTGCATCACACTGATGGAGGACAGGCTGCTGGCCATTCTGCCGGAGGGAAGCCGCTTTGCCAGCTATCCGAAATTCCCGCTGGTGGAGTGCGAGACGGAGCCTTTCATCAGTCTGCTGGAGAGCTCGGACCATGACGCACGGCGGGCCCTGGAGGCTGCCGGCGTCCATCCCAATGTCCGCTTCTACACCAAGGACGACTATGCGATCCTGGCCATGGTGGAGCAGGGCCTGGGCATGAGCATCATGCCGGAACTCCTGCTCAAGGGGAGAAACGACCGGCTGCAGATCCTGCCGCTGATCCCGGAGGCAAAGCGCACCATCGGAATGGCTATCGCAGCCTCCGAGAAGGCTGGTCCAGCCACCCGCCGCTTTGCAGACTACGTAGTGCGCTATGTGAAGACAAACGCATAAGCCTACTTTCGGCGTTTTGACGGCGCAAAATTCAGACACAAGGTTTGACAATGTCTGGATTCTGGGCTAAAATACAAATGCACCATTCTATATTGTTATATGAGGTGAAAAAATGTATAAAGTAGTGACCAAGCGTTTTCTGAACGACGCCAAAACGATCTGTCTTTTTGAGATCGAAGCGCCGCTGATCGCCCGTCACGCCCAGGCAGGCCAGTTTGTGGTCTTCCGTCTGGACGAGCAGGGCGAGCGCGTTCCTGTTTCCGTGGCCGGCTACGACCGGGAGAAGGGCACTGTCACCGTAATGGTCCAGGCCGCAGGCAAGACGACCAAGATGCTGCACACGGTGGAAGAGGGAGACGTGATTTCCGATATCGTCGGCCCTCTGGGCAAGGCCACCGAGATGGAGGGACTGAAGAAGGTCTGTGTGGTCGGCGGCGGCGTCGGCTGCGCCATCGCCTACCCCATCGCCAAGGAGATGCACGCAAAGGGCATCGACGTTACCTTTATCGCAGGCTTCCGCAGTGCCGACATCGTCATCCTGAAGGACGAGCTGAAGGCCGCGTCCAACAAGCTCATTATCGCCACGGACGACGGTTCCTACGGCGAGAAGGGCTTCACCACCGTGTTCCTGAAGAATGAGATCGAGCAGAATATTGCCGAGGGCAAGCCCCAGTTTGACCGCGTCATCGCCATCGGTCCGGACATCATGATGAAGTTCCTGGCTGACGTGACCCGCCCCTACGGGATCAGCACCATCATCTCCCTCGACCCCATCATGGTCGACGGCACCGGCATGTGCGGCTGCTGCCGCGTGATCGTGGACGGAGAGACCAAGTTCGCCTGCGTCGACGGCCCGGACTTTGATGCCCACAAGGTGGACTTTGACTCTCTCATCAAGCGCGCTGCCTTCTACAAGGACGAGCAGGACGAAGCGGCACAGCATATCTGCCGCATCACGGGAGGTAAGAGAAATGGCTAATCTGAAAGTCAACATGAGCCTGACCAAGGCTGAAATGCCGGAGCAGGATCCGGTGGTCCGTGCCACCAATTTCGAAGAGGTAGCCCTGGGCTACGACGCGGAGACCGCCATGAAGGAGGCCGCCCGCTGCCTGGACTGCAAGAACTCTCCCTGCCGTACCGGATGTCCCGTCGCCGTGAAGATCCCCCGCTTCCTGGAGAAGGTCAGAGACGGGGACTTCGACGCGGCCTATGAGATCATCACCTCCACCAACTCTCTGCCCGCTGTCTGCGGCCGTGTCTGCCCGCAGGAGAAGCAGTGCGAATCCAAGTGCGTCCGCGGCATCAAGGGCGAATCCGTCGGCATCGGCCGTCTGGAGCGCTTCGTGGCCGACTATCACATGGCGAAGGCCGACAAGCCCGAGCCCGTGGCACCCGAATCCAACGGCCACCGCGTGGCGGTCATCGGTTCCGGCCCTGCCGGCCTGACCTGCGCGGGCGACCTGAGAAAGCTCGGCTATGACGTGACCGTCTATGAGGCCTTCCACAAGAGCGGCGGCGTTCTGGTCTACGGCATTCCCCAGTTCCGTCTGCCCAAGGAGATCGTGGCGGCTGAGATCGCAAACCTGGAGAAGATGGGCGTCAAGATCGTCAATAACGCCATTATCGGCAAGTCCATCACC
>CAMKAP010000220.1 GCA_946410505.1 uncultured Clostridia bacterium | reverse complement strand
GTATATAAAAGAATTACGGGCCGCGTGGTGACACGTGTCACTTTCTGCGCAGAAAAACGACGGGCCGCTTTGTACACTATTACCAAAAAGGAGCTGGTCATCTGTGGAAACGGTCCATAATCACAGGCTATTTGACCAATATATGGAATCGCGCCAGATCCGGAGCCTGTTTACCGGGGAGCCGCCCCACTTCCTTCTGCTGCACTATGCGCCGGGGGACCTGCTGACAACCCCCTTCTCCCCCAGCGGCTACCTGCAGCTGGTGGTGGACGGCGAGCTGCTTCTCTATGACATGCCGGATGAAGCATCCACCATCTCCCTCCATTCCGATTTTTTTGATGTCAACATCCTGGGAGATATGGAGCTCCTGGGCGTGCCGTTTACCCCGCTGTTCGTGGAGGCGAAATCCGATGTTTATACCCTCGCCCTCTACCTGGAGCAGCAGCGGCAGCGCCTGCTGGACGATCCTGTCTTTCTGCGCTATCTCTGCACCTCAATGGCGGAGAAGCTCAACGGCGCAGTCATGGGCTCCAACCAGCTGACGCTCTATCAGAAGATCAGACGCTCCCTGCGCTATGCCGAGCCGGGACAGCGCATCAGCGGGATCGCGGCGATCGCCGAAAGTCTGAATGTCAGCAGCCGCCAGCTCATGCGCGTGCTGAAGGAATTCTGTGAGCTGGGAGTGCTGTCACACGAGAAAAAGGGCGAATATCAAGTACTGAAAAAGCCGGAGATGTGATGCTCCGGCTTTTTCGGTTTTCTCTTTAGAAGCGCTGCAGCTCCACCATCATCGCAGCGGGCATATCGCCGAAGCGCAGGCTCATCTTCTCATCGCCGTTCATCACGCGGCCGGGGACCCACTGGCCGTTCACCACGCGGCCTTCCTCCAGTCGGAGGATATCCAGCTTCCTGTTCACGCCGGGCTTGACGCGGAACTCCGGCGTGCAGTTGAGGCCGACCAACAGGAACTTGTCCTCGCTCAGCTCCAGCGCCCAGAGGGCGCCCAAGGGCTTGCCGCTCATACGCGGACCATACTTTACCACGAAGTCATAGTGGGCAAAGCGCAGGAAGGCGCTGTAGTCGGTCTCGCCATGGCGCACGCAGGCCTTCAGGTGCTCGGTGCCGCGGTACTGCAGATACAGCGGCTCCAGCTGGCCCAGCAGATCGTAGGTGGCTGCCAGGCAGTCCTTGCTGCCGGTGATGTCAAAGGCGGAGGGGTCGATGTTCAGGGCGATCATCAGGTCCATGGGGGGCTTGTCCAGCTGGCTGGGATCCAGGGCCAGGTCCTCGATGCCGAAGGGAGAGAAGCAGAGGGCGTTCTTGGCGCCGAAGGCATAGAGGGCATAGGAGGAGGCCACCGCGTCCTTGCGGATCTCGGGGATGAAGAGCGGATTTTCATCCGTGGCGTAGCTGTCCATCACGTCCGCGCAGTAGGGCACATAGATGTCCGGGCCGAAGGCGAAGAGGGAGGGAGCCGCCGCGCGCCAGATGGGCTGCACCCGCTCCACGGGACCGCCGGAGGGATAGGAGCCGGGGAACCAGGGGCTCTGCCGCAGCCAGGCGTTGGCATAGCAGGGCAGGTCGTATGCCTTCTTGCCGGAGGCGGCGATGGTCTCCACCGCGGAGGCAAAGTGCCAGGCCATGAAGGCCTCGCCCGCATCCTCGCCGAAGAGCTCTTCCCAGGTGCCGGACTTGTTGAGGGCGGCAGCCAGCTTCTCGGGGATGGGGGCAAAGAAGGCCTTCTGAGCGGTCTCGCTGTAATCCCGGTCGGTGCCCAGCAGGCCGATCTCGTTTTCCACCTGCATGACGACGACGGTGTTCTCCTCGCCATCGATCTCCCGGATGCGCCGCATCAAGGCGGTGAAGGCCTGGCGGTCCTTCTCCACGGCGGCGGCGCAGAGGGGGGAGATGGTGGTCATCTTCTCACCGTTGACCTTTTCGGAGCGGAAGTAGGTCTCGGTATCCCGCTTCATCCAGGCGGGGACATACATGGACTCGGCGTTCTTCCAGAGGCCGAACCACAGGATGCAGAGCTTCAAGCCCTCTTTGCGGGCGCCGAAGATCAGGTTTTCTACGGAAGTAAAATCGTAGACGGTCTCGGTCGGCTCAATCAGCTCCCAGTAAACAGGAGCGATGACGGCGTTCATGTTCAGTCCCCGCAGAGCGGGCCAGAGCTTCTCCTCCAGATACACCGGATCGGAGGCGTTGGAGTTGTGGATCTCGCCGCTTCTCATAAAGAAGGGCTTGTCGTGAACATAGAGAGAGGGGATGCCTTTTTCATCGCGCTTGACAACAGGAAGACTCATGGGAATGCTCCTTTCAAATTTGAATCTCGAATGAAACCGAAAAAGACCCGTCGCCGGGATACAGGGTCGCGTTCGCTGGAAGCGGAGGAAAACCTGCCGGGATCGGGCCTTTTTGCTTTTCTGACTCTATTTTAGCTTGACAAAGGCGATGGAGCAATCTTAATATACTAATATGTATATAAATATTTTAAGATCCAGGAGGCGGGCCATGCGGTATTCGATCTCTGTTACCAAGCGGCAATATGCCAAGGTCCCCCTGCTTCTGCGCACCCTGGGCATCGACCATGTGCAGGACCCCATCTACCGGCCCGACGGCTTTCCGGTCTGGCAGCTGTTTTACGGCGTCTCCGGCAGCGGTGAATTTCTGCTGGACGGCGGACGGGGCATTCTCCGGCCGGGTCAGGCAGCTCTTCTGGCCGCAAATGAGGCCCACAGCTACCACAGCCTGGAGGGCGAGTGGGTGATGCACTATGTGGGCTTTGAGGGCAAGCTCTGCCAAAAGCTGATGGCCGGCCTGGGCCTGGGCCAGTCCGGGCTCTACAGCATGGCCCGGCCGGAGGTCCTGTTGGAGCATTTGCGCAGGCTGGAGGGCATCTTGCTTCAGGCAAGCCCCGATTCCACGCTGCAGTGTTCCAAGGAGCTCTATGCCCTGCTGCTGGATTTTTCCCAGTCCCTCACGCCCCTGCCGGACAGCCGCTATACGGAGGCTGCCGGCATGGAAAAAGAAATGATCCTCTATCTGGAGGATCATTACGGAGAGGATATTTCATTGGATGATCTTGCCGCTCACTTTCGGCGCACGCCGGAGTACCTCTGCGGCATTTTCAAGGCTGCCACCGGGGAGACCATCTCCCATTATCTCCGGCGCGTCCGCATCCACCGGGCCAAGGTGCTGCTGATGGAGCGGCCGGACGCGCCGCTGCGGGAGATCGCGGAGGCCTGCGGCTTCCACAGTCTCAGTTATTTCGGAAAGGTCTTCCGGGAGGCCACCGGCTTCACCCCCCAGGGCTACCGCCTGGGCGCGGCGGTGGAGGAGCCCGGCAAATTCTGAGAGGATGGAACGTGCATGCGCCGGGGAAGTTCTTTCCCCTGTAGGTTTGTCAATGATGTGTTACAACGTTCGGAAAAGAAGAAAGAGCCTGT
>CAMKAP010000219.1 GCA_946410505.1 uncultured Clostridia bacterium | reverse complement strand
ACCGACAGCTATTTCCCGGATCGGAATGTGCGGTTTATCGCAGTCAATGACATGGTAGACAGCGATGAGGGAGAAAACGAGCTTGCGCCTTTCCGCAACGTAATGAACGAAATGTATGCGCGAGACATCAGCCGAAAGGTGCGTTCCGCCCACCGCATCCGGGGCAACCTGGGCGAGCCGCTGTCCCAGCCGCCCTATGGCTACAGGAAGGCTCCGGACAACAAGAAGCGTTGGGTCGTAGACCCGGAACCCGCTGCCGTCGTACAGCGGATCTTCCGCATGGCCATGGAGGGGAAGGGCAATGAGACCATTGCACGAGCCTTGCAGGAGGATAAGGTTATGACGCCCATGGCCTACTGGCAGAGCCAAGGCCTGAACCGCGGCGGAAAGAAGACGCAGCCGAATCCATACAAGTGGTGCAATTCTATGGTCGGAAAGATTCTGGCGCAGCAGGAGTACTGCGGGGATGTAATCAACTTCAAAACCTACTGCAAGTCCTTCAAGAACAAGTCCCGGCTGGGCAACCCGGTGGAAAACTGGGCGATCTTTAAGAACGTGCATGAGCCGATCATCGACCGTGATACCTTTGAGCATGTCCATGAACTGATCGCAAAAACCAAGCGCCGGGCCCCGAAGCCGGAGAACTCCGAAAAGAACATCTTCTCCGATCTGCTATACTGTGCCGCCTGCGGGCGAAAGCTCTGGTATCACACCAACACCATCAATAAGGATATCCACTTTTTCGTGTGCTCCAACTATGAGAAAGAATACCGCGGCAGCTGCAAGAGCCGGCATTATATCCGGGCAGATGCGGTGGAGCAGATCGTGAAGCTGGAGCTGCGGCAGATCGGAGAATTCATGCGGACAGACGAGGAAGGCTTCGCCAAGCTGCTGGCACAGAAGACACAGAAGGATCTGCTGGCGGAAAAGAAGTACCTTGAGGCCGAACTGCAGAAAGCGATTTGCAGGAACGAGACGGTCCTGAAGCTGTACGAGAAAGTCTGTGAGGACAACGCAGCGGGCAAGGTCACGGATGAGTTTTTCCTGCAGCTGAGTCACAGGTATGAGGTGGAGCGGATGGAACTGAAAGGGAAGATCTCATCCATGCGAAAGCAGTTGGCGGACTTGGCAAACCGGGAGCTTGGCCAGGAGGCGTTTCTGGCTGCCATCCGGAAGTTCATGCAGATGGACACGCTGACCGCGCCGCTGCTGCGGGAGCTGATCGACCGGATCGACGTGTACGAGACGGAGGGCACAGGCAAAAACCGCACCCAGCGGGTCGTGATCCACTACCGCTTTGTGGGCTACATTGAACTGCCCGACAGCATCTTCAAACGCAGCCACCAGGCAGACACCCGGCAGGGCGTGCGGGTAAACTATCTCCGCAGCCCGGTCACAGCTTAAAACAAAAAAGAGCAGGTGTATGCCTGCTCAGTACATAATTGAGAAACGAATATGCCGATGGATAAAAGAATTCGAGTGTTCATAACTCAAATCCGTTATGAACACTCGAAATGGTGCGAGAGAGGAGACTTGAACTCCCACGTCGGTTGACACACGCCCCTCAAACGTGCCTGTCTACCTGTTCCAGCACTCTCGCTTATAGCCGGTGCTTCGGCTCCATTGAAAGCCGTCTGCACCTTCTTGGCATGCCACATTTAAGGCAAAAGCTATTATAGCAGAGAAATACAGTTTGTCAAGAAAGATTTTTCCGTTCCGGAGCTTTTTTTGCAGGGCAGACGAAGGGAGGCCCGAAGGAACGGAAAGTATACTATACAATTTGAAAAAAACGGAGTATAATATCCCGTATCATCTATACTGAGAGGAAAGCAGCATGCTGGAATTGAGAGATCTCTCCTTCGCCGTGGAGGAAAACGGCGAGAAAAAGGAGATCCTGCACGGTTTGAACCTGACCGTTCAGGACAACAAATTTGTGGTCATCACCGGCCCCAACGGCAGCGGAAAGTCCACGCTGGCAAGGCTCATCGCGGGCATTGAGAAGCCCACGTCCGGCCGGATCCTGCTGGACGGGGAGGACATTACGCAAAAGAGCATCACCGAGCGTGCAAAGCTCGGCATCGGCTACGCCTTCCAGCAGCCGGTGCGCTTCAAGGGCATCAAGGTGCTGACGCTGCTGCGCCTTGCGGCGGGAAAACAGTTGAGCGTGTCGGAGGCCTGCAGCTACCTGTCCGAGGTGGGGCTCTGCGCCCGGGATTATATCCACCGCGAAGTGAACGCCTCCCTCTCCGGCGGCGAGCTCAAGCGCATTGAGATCGCCACGGTGCTGGCCCGCAAGGCACGCTTTACGGTCTTTGACGAGCCGGAGGCGGGCATCGACCTCTGGAGCTTCCAGAACCTGATCCGCATTTTCGAGTCCATGCGTGAGAACATCAAGGACAGCTCCATGATCATCATCTCTCATCAGGAGCGCATCCTGAGCATTGCCGACGAGATCGCCGTCGTCTCCGACGGGCGGATCGAGCGGCAGGGGAGCCGGGACGAGATCTATCCCACGCTGGTGGGCACCGCGTCGGCGCAGACGGTCTGCAGCCGGCTGAAATAAGGGGGGAGAGCGGCATGGTACAACTGGACGCGATTCAAAAGCGCCTCATTTCCGAGATCGCCGATCTGCACGGCGTGCCCGAGGGCGCCTACAACTTCCGCGCAAACGGCGGCCTCGCCGGGCGGCAGACCACCGCCAACATCGACATCGTCTCCAAGGAAAACGGCAGCGGCATTGACGTGCGCATCAGGCCCCACACGGTCAACGAGAGCGTGCACATCCCGGTGGTGCTGAGCCAGACCGGCCTGAAGGAGGTCGTGTACAACGACTTCTACGTGGGTGAGGGGAGCGACGTGGTCATCGTCGCCGGCTGCGGCATCGACAACTGCGGCGGTCAGGACTCGGAGCATGACGGCATCCACCGCTTCTTCCTGGAGAAGGACGCCCGGGTCCGCTATGTGGAGAAGCATTACGGCTCCGGCGACGGGATGGGTAAGCGCATCCTCAACCCGGTCACCGAGGTGCACATGGACGAGGGCAGCTATATGGAGATGGAGATGGTGCAGATCAAGGGCGTGGATTCCACGGAGCGCCGCACCGTCGCCGAACTCAAAAAGGGCGCCAAGATGGTGGTGCGTGAGCGCCTGATGACCCACGGCGAGCAGCGCGCCCTGAGCGTATACAAGGTGGAGCTCAACGGCGAGGGCGCCAGCGCCGACGTGGTCTCCCGCTCCATCGCGCGAGATCACTCCTATCAGAAGCTGGACGCCTGCATCATCGGCAACGCCCCCTGTACCGGCCACACCGAGTGCGACTCCATCATCATGGATGAGGGCACCATCCTGGCCGTGCCCTGCCTGGAGGCCCACCACGTGGACGCCTCCCTGGTCCACGAGGCCGCCATCGGCAAGATTGCCGGGGAGCAGCTCATCAAGCTCATGACCCTGGGCCTCACCGAGCAGCAGGCCGAGGAGGAAATCATCAACGGCTTCCTCGCCTGAA
>CAMKAP010000218.1 GCA_946410505.1 uncultured Clostridia bacterium | reverse complement strand
TGAGGCAGCGGATAGATAAACCTGTTGCGGTATTTTTCGAATAGTTTTATCTTGAGGCAGCGGATAGATAAACCTGTTGCGGTATTTTTCGAATAGTTTTTTAAGCGTTTAAAAGAGACGCATCTGCTTAATGCGCCCCCCTATCTTTCTTTTCGTTGCGCCGAAAAGAAAGACAGCGCCGCGCCCGGTGTAAGAAAGAAAAGAACGCTCCCAAGGACGCCGTGCCTTTTGCGCCACGCCGTTCGCGGAATGGCTTCGCTTCGCTCGCGCCGCTCCCCGGATGCTGCGATCACGAGCCGCCGGGACGTGCTTTCCCAAGCTTTCGTGCTGAACGCTATAGCGGCAGCGAACACCGGGGAGCACCGAGCATGCCAACATTCGGACGGCGGCGACGCTGGCTGTGCTTCCTCCAAAAGTTTCTGGACAGGCGTCCTTTCTCTTTAGAGTACAAGAACCGTTTCTCTTTCCGCAAGAGGAAAGAGAAATGGGTCTTGATAAATACTGCTTGTCCGATTTGAGTCAATTATTTTAGGTTTTTCGCATTTCCAATAGGAAACAGGTTGTTGTATGAACTATGAAAAAATGAACATCCAGTGGTTCCCCGGTCACATGACCAAGGCCCAGCGGATGATCGAAGAGAATATCAAACAGGTGGACGCGGTGTGCGAGATCCTGGACGCCCGCATCCCGCGCTCCAGCCGCAATCCGGACATTGACCGCCTCGCCGGGGACAAGCCCCGGCTTTTGATCCTGAACCGGACGGATCTGGCCGACCCCAAAGCCACTGCCGCATGGCGGCGTTTTTTCGAGGCACAAGGCCTTTCCATCCTGGAGACGGACGCGAAAAGCGGAAGGGGTGTGAAGGAATTCGCCCCCGCCGTGCGCGCGCTGCTGGCCGATAAGCTGGCCGAATACGAGGCCAAGGGCCAGGTGGGTAGGCCCCTTCGCGTGATGATCCTGGGCATCCCGAATGTGGGCAAATCCACTTTTATCAACAAGGTGGCCGGGCGGAAGGCCGCCATCGCAGGCGACAGGCCCGGCGTCACCCGCGGCAAGCAGTGGATCAGCATTGACCGCGGTCTGGACCTGCTGGACACGCCGGGCATTCTCTGGCCCAAGTTTGAGAGCCAGCAGGTGGGGGAGATGCTGGCCATCACCAACGCCATCAAGGCGGACGTGCTGGATAAGGAGACCCTGGGGGCAAACTTCATGCTCCGCCTGCGGCAGCACTATCCCGACGCGCTGCGGGAGCGCTACAAATTCGAACCCGACCCGGAGGCCAACGGATTTGAGCTGCTGGAGAGCGCGGCGAAGAAGCGCGGCTTTCTCGTCTCCCGCGGGGAGTACGACATCGAGCGCATGGCGAACACCCTCCTGGGCGAATATCACGACGGCAAGCTGGGGCGGCTTACGCTGGAATACCCGGACGAGGAATGACGATGGATCTGTGGGAACTGGAAAACGAGATCTACGGGGAGGGCTATGCGCTCCTGTGCGGCGTGGATGAGGCCGGGCGGGGCCCTCTGGCGGGGCCGGTATACGCTGCGGCGGTGATCCTGCCCCGTGGATGTGTGATCGAGGGCCTCAACGACTCCAAAAAGCTCACGGAGAAAAAGCGGGAGGCGCTCTTTGATCCGATCTGCAGCGCCGCGATCGCTTATGGCATCGCTCGCGCCGAGGTGGAGGAGATTGAGGCGCTTAACATTTTAAACGCGACCTTCCTCGCCATGAACCGGGCCATCGCGCAGCTGAACCCCGCGCCGACCCTGGCCCTCATCGACGGCAACCGGAACACGGGCATCGCGGTGCCCAGCCGAACCGTGATCAAGGGCGACGGACGCTGCGCGGACATCGCGGCGGCCTCGGTGCTGGCCAAGGTGAGCCGTGACCGCTATATGCTGGAGATGGCTGCGCGCTATCCGGAGTATCATTTCGAGGCGCACAAGGGCTACGGTACGGCGGCGCACTATGCGGCGCTGCGGGAGTATGGCCCTTCGCCGATCCACAGGATGAGTTTTCTCAGAAAGATGCACTGATGGACAACAGAACAAAAGGAAGCTGGGGCGAGGAGCGGGCCGCCCGGTATCTCCGGCTGCGGGCCTACCGGATCCTCGAAAGAAATTACCGCTGCCGACTGGGGGAGATCGACCTGATCGCCAGCCGGGGGCGTTTTCTTGTGTTCGCGGAGGTTAAACTCCGCAAGAGCGACCGTTTCGCCGAGGCACGGGAGTTCGTGACCCGGGCCAAGCAGGAGCGCATCCTCGCTACGGCGCAGATCTGGATGCAGGAGCATGAGACGACGCTGCAGCCCCGTTTTGATGTGATTGAAATCTACGCGCTGGAGGGCCCCGATGGCCGGGTGCGGGTGAATCATATCGAGAACGCGTTTATGTAACAGACGGCTCTTAACCGTCTGTGGCCGGGTCTCAGCCCGCCGTCCCTCTGGGACAGAAGGTGGAGCAGTAGGTCTCGCCCTTGGTGGCAGCCTTCTCGTTCTGCACGCTGATGCGGCTGGCGCTGCAGCGGCAGTCGATGGTGTTGTATTTGCACTGGGTCACGTCGCAGCCGACGCCGGGATTGGGCTCGTAGTTTTTCTCCTTCACGGAGCACACCTCTTTTCCTTGAACTGCTCATAGTTTTTCACCGCTTTTGGACATTTATGCAATCATACTTATTCCTGACAGAAAGCTTTCTATTGGGTATTAGTATAAGGAAGGTTTTATGCTGTACACAATCGGAGATCTGCACCTGTCCTTCTCCAACGACAAGCCCATGGACGTGTTCGGAGAAGCCTGGCGGGATCACGCGGAAAAACTGAAACAAGGCTTCTCCGTGCTCACGCCGGAGGATGTGACGGTCCTCTGCGGTGATCTGAGCTGGGCCATGGGTCTGGAGGAGGCGCTGGAGGACTTTCGCTTTATTGACGCGCTGCCGGGAAAGAAAATCATTCTGAAGGGCAACCACGACTATTGGTGGAGCACCGCTGCGAAGGCCAGAAAGCTCTTTGCCGAAAACGGCATCGAGAGCATCGAGATCCTGCACAATAACGCAATTCCCTACGGCGATGCGGCCCTCTGCGGGACGCGGGGCTGGTTCTATGAGGAGGAGCGCGGTGCGGAGCATGACAAAAAGATCATGCGCCGGGAGATCATGCGCCTGGAGGCATCGCTCCAGGCGGCGGGGGAGAGGGAGAAGCTGGTGTTTCTCCACTATCCGCCCATCTATCAGAAATATGAGTGCCCGGAGATCCTGGCGCTGCTGGAGCGTTACCGGGTTCGACAGTGCTTTTACGGACACATCCACGGCCGGGGCATCCCCGGCGCTTTCAACGGCTGGCGCGGGGCGACGAAGTTCCGTCTCGTATCGGCGGACGCCGTGAATTTTACGCCGGTACCGGTGGAACTGTAAGGATGAATGGTTCATCAAATACTCACCCGCGCAGACAAATGAGCTGCGTGATGCGCCCCCTATCTTTCTTTTCGGTACTTGCCCGAAAAGAAAGACAGCGCCGCGCCCGG
>CAMKAP010000217.1 GCA_946410505.1 uncultured Clostridia bacterium | reverse complement strand
AAGCACGGCCGGGAGGACTTTGAGCCCGCCGAGCAGTAACGTTCAGCATCAGAGCAAAAAACGAAAAAACTGGCCGGGATGAGGATTCATCCCGGCCAGGTTTTTCTTTATGGTTTCATCGGTAGCGCAGGCCGATACGGAAGATGGGCTTCTCCCCCTCGCCCGTGAGAAAGATCTCGCCCTCCGCCTCGCCCCAGGACACCCGGAAGCTCTCGCCAAAGCGGGCCTCGTTCACATACTCGATCCGGATGCACTCCAGCTGCCGGCCCTGGGCCGCGGCCGGGATGCAGTCCTCGGCCAGATCGAAATAGCGGGTGTTATTCATGTGGCCGTTTAAGTCCACATAGCTGTAAGGTACGGTGAAGGGCCGCGACTCCGTGCAGTCCAGACGCTTCGGCGCCGAGGGGAGTGCGATCTCCTCCCCGGTCTCGACGCCCTCGATCTCCACGCCGTAGCGTTCGGGAAAGACCATTTTGCGCGTCTTCTGATCCACCAGACCCCAGAGAGCGCTGGCCGAGAGCAGAGGCTCCCCCGCGGCGGTCTCCAGGCGGTAATAGCGCGGAAACAGCAGATGCATGGTCTTGCCGGGCCAGCTTTTGAGCACGATGCGCTCATCGTATTCGGGCATGCGCGCGATCTCCGCCGTCTGCAGCAGCAGCACCCAGAGGATGCCCTTGTCCAGGGTCTTGTCGCGTCCCATGCCCAGTTCCTCCGTGTGGCGGATGGAGGCCTCCTGCATCAGCTTAAACAGTTCGGAGGTACGCAGGCGGCGGAACATGTCCACATCCTTGCTGCGCAGCAGCAGCTCCTCCCGGTAGACGCTCATTTCTTCTCGACGCGCTTGTAGATCGCGTCCACCACGTCACCCAGGGTGGAGAGCTTGTTCCACTGGCGCTCGGGGATGCGCACGTCAAAGAGCGCCTCCAGCTTGCAGATCACCAGCACAAAGCCCATGGAGTCGATGGCGGTCTCGGTATTGATGACGCTCTCCTCGCTCAGCGCCTCCACGTCCATATCGGGGAAGCAGTCGTGGATCACTTTTTTGGTTTTTTCAAGAACTTCCTGTCTCGTCATGGTTTTCATCCCACTTTCTGCTGGAGCTCCCAGCGTTTAATTTTGCCTGTCGCCGTGCGCGGCAGGGCCTCGTCTGTAATCAGGATCCCGCTAAGCTGCTGCCCTCGCGGAAGCTGGGCCATGACGGGCTTGAGCTTTTCCCGCAGCGCTGCCTCATCCGTCTGCCCAACGAAAACAAGCAGGGGTTTTTGATCTCGCAGCGTGACGGCAAGCTCCGTATGCCCCAGGGCGGACATGAGCCGCGCCTCATACTCGGGAAGAAAGATCTTTGTTCCGTCCGGCAGGACCAGCATGTCCTTCTTCCGGCCGGTGATGTGGAGCTTCCCGGATTCGTCAAAGCGGCCCAGGTCGCCGGTGTGAAATACGCCGTTTTGCAGCACCTCGCGCGTGGCGTCGGGCCGCTTGTAGTAGCCCTGCATCATGCAGGTGGGTGCTTCGATCAGGATCTCCCCGTCCTCGGCCAGGGTGATCGTATCGTCCGGGCAGACTTCCATCGCGTAGGGGTCCCCCGCCACGCTGATGGCCACGCCGGAGCTCGTCTCCGTCAGCCCGTAGCCGAAGCTCACGCGGATCCCCCGGGCGGCGGCCGCCTGCAGAAGCTGCGGCGGACAGTCCCCCGCGCCGACCAGGATCAGCGAAAGCTCCGCGTTCACACAACCGCGCTGCAGCAGAAAGCCCAGCAGCAGCGGCACCACGGACACCGCCGTGGGCCGGTAGAATTCACAGTCGTCCGCGTAATGCCTGGCGCCGCGGCCAAGGGCCACACAGGCCCCGCAGCTCAGGCCCCAGAGAAGCCCGCACACGAAGCCGAACACATGCCCCAGCGGCAGCATGCACAAAAGGGTGTCCTCCGGCGCAAGCGGCAGCTTGGCCGAGCCGTTATACGCGCTCTGGCAAAGCGAGTGGTCGCTGAGCACCACGGCCTTGGCCTGCTCCGTGGTGCCGGAGGTGAAGAAGAGGATCCTTCCCGCGCCGTCCTTCACGCCGCCCATCAGGGCGGTCTCCAGTTCCTCGCACAGATCCTCATCGCCCCAGAGCAGGTCTATGTCCGTATAGCGGATCAGGGTTTTGAGCAGCGGCTCCGGTGCCATGGCGTCCAGCATCACGATCTGCAGTCCCGCAAGGTTTGCCGCGAAGATTTCCTCCACACACCGGAGACTTCCGTCCGCGAGGATACCGATGCAGCTTCTGCCGCCCTGCCTCAGTTCCTCCGAGCGGGCAAGCACGTCTTCATAGAGTTCGGAAAAGCTCCGTGTTTCGGAGCCGTAACGCAGGGCCGGCGCATCGGGCCGCTCCTGCGCCCACCAGGAGAGCATATGGCGAAAAGAATCAAATCGCATAGGGGTCCCCCTTTCTCCGTATTCTGTTTTCTTTTGATTGATTCTTACTATATCACAAGCGGCAAAACTTGAAAAGGGCGAGGGTGAAAGAATTGAAAAAATTTTGACACAGCCCGTAAATTATATAGTGAAATTTTTTTGTAGTTATAGTATAATTAACGAAGCATAACAATCCCCCGCACAAAATAAACATGGAGGAACAATCATGGACAAAAACATTCGCATCTGCATCGTCGGCGGCGGCCCTGCGGGTCTCTCCGCCGGTATGTATCTGGAAAAGAAAGGCTACAACAATTACACCATCCTGGAGCGCCAGGACCGCGTCGGCGGCAAGTGCTGGTCTCCCCACTACAACGGCAGACGCTACGAGATGGGCGCCATCATGGGCGTTCCCTCCTACTATGCCGTGCATGACGTGGAAGAGTTCTGCGGCATCACCCATGACGGCCCCCAGCTCAACCGCAACTACAAGGACGCCAACGGCAACGTGATCGAGCCCTTTGCCCGCACCCTCGGCAACATCATCCGCAACCCCTGGCTCCTGAAGATGAAGGGCCAGCTCAAGAAGTTCGGCGAGCTGCTGGAGACCAAGTACAAGGGCTATGACGTCAACGGTCACCGCGGCGTTGCCGAGGGCCGTTACGACGGCTATGCCGTCACGCCCGGCCGCGAGAAGGTCGAGGGCGTGAACCCCAACCTGAAGGATCTGGCTCTGCCCTTCAAGCAGTTCTGCGAGATGAACGGCGTTCCCCTGGTGCAGAAGATCTGGATCGGACCCTTCACCTCCTTCGGCTACGGCTACTTTGACGAGATTCCTGCGGCCTACGTCCTGAAGTATCTGGACTACCAGACCTGCATGAACTTCGTCAAGGTCAACCTCTGGACCTGGAAGGAAGGCACCCAGTACATCTGGGAGCAGCTCAACGACCACCTGAAGCACCCCGCCCGCCTCAACTCCACCATTGAGAAGGTCGAGCGCAAGGACGGCAAGGTCTTCGTCACCGTCAACGGCGAAGTCGAAGAGTACGACAAGATCATCGTCACCGCGCCTCTGTACATCCCCAACAAGCGCGCCGACGGCCAGAAGGGCATGGTCGAGTACTTCGACG
>CAMKAP010000216.1 GCA_946410505.1 uncultured Clostridia bacterium | reverse complement strand
GACCCTTCAGGTCGCCTAATTCAATTAATGTCTAACTTTTGGGGTTCACTTCATTCTCCCGGCGGTTTTTCTTTATTCGGGCCGTTCAGGCCGCCGCAGCGTCCTCCCTGTCCAGGGCATCGTGCAGATCCTGCGCCACCCTGGCGATGCGGCCGGGGGCAAAGGGACTCTCCAGCCCGGCAGCCTCGGCTGTGGCGATCATGCCGTCCTCTTCCCGGGGCAGGGCTGCCAGATAGGTGCGCAGGCCCAACCCGTGTTCCTGCTGCTCCCGCTCCCAGATCTGCATGGCCAGGTCATTGGAGACCGGGTAGCTGATGACATAGAAGGGCTGCTCGAAGAAATGGAGGATGTCGATCCAGCTCAGGGCATAGTACTCCTCGCTGACGCCGTCATAATAGCCAAAGTCCACCGCTGTCTGCAGGGACAGCTCGTTGAGGAAGTCCGCGCTGAGTTTTTCCGGATCGGCGGCGTAGACCTCCTGCTCAAAGGCCGCGAAGGAAGCCTGCTGCACGTAGAGTTCCAGCGTATCCTTCCACTTGAGCATGCGGAGATTTTCCAGTCTTTGCTCGTCCAGTGCCCCATCCAGATACTCCAGCGTCAGATATTCCATGGCCTGTGAAAATACCTCGGCCAGGTCGATGCTCTCGTCGGCATTGTAATTTGTGTAAGCGTCCAGAAAGTGGCCGAATTCGTGGGCAAAGCTGAGAATGTCCGAGTCGTCGCCATAGGGACTGACAAAAACGAAGGGCGCGTCATAGTCGCTGAGATAGGTCTGGAAGGATTTTGCCGACTTATTTTCGCCGAAGCTCACATCGAAAAGGCCGTATTCGCTCATGAAGGAGAAGGCGTCCCATACCTCGCCGCCCATGGCTTCGGCGGCACGGCACAGCACGTCAAACAGCTCCCCCTCCTCCAGCCAGGGATAATCCACCCAGGTATCCGCCAGTTCTTCATAGACCGGCACGATCTGCTCCCGGATGTCCTCGATATAGCGATCGGCGTCCTCCGGACTGTAATCCCGGTCGAAGCTGTAGGCGTAGGCCATCTCCTCGTAGCTGTCAAAGCCCAGGGCGGCCGCCAGATCTCTCCGTGTTTTGACCAGATCGATATAGATCCGGCTCATTTCGGCGTTATACTGACGGTAATAGGCCATCAGCGCCTCGTTATATTCCTCATCGTCCGCCTCGCTGAGAAAGCTGTAGAGATCCGCCTCACGCCCGCTCTCCAGCACGACCGTCGGCGCGGCCACCAGCTCCCGGTACTCGGCGAGCAATGCGCTCTCCCGGTGCATGAGGGCCAGCGTCTCCTCGTTGTAGGTGGACAGCTCCGCATCCGCGTATTCACCGGCAAAGCCCTCCCAGAAGTACTCTTTTTCCAGGCGCTGGGCGAGGTCGGAGCTCGCGCAGAGAGTATAGATTTCCTCCATCCGCTCCTGCAGATCGTAGTAGGCGTCCATACACCAGCTCAGCTCCTCGGCGTAATAGGAGTCCGTCATATCCTGGCAGGAGCGGATCTCCGCCAGGCAGTACATGGTGTCGAAATGATAGTAGTCTTCATAGCACCGGTCCAGCAGGTGGGTCACCGTGCGAAAGGAACTGTGTTTTTCAAAGGCCTTTTCCAGCTTGTGCAGATTCCGCTCCAGATCGTCGAGCGCGGCCTTGGGCCGCTCATAGACCATGTCCTCAAACTGCGGGATCTCGTCAGCCTCTTCGTCGAGCCCGCCCGGCAGGCCGGCCAGATTGCCGCTGAGCGGCGCGGCGGCGCAGCCGCACAGGAGCACGGCGCAGAGCAGCAGAGCCAGAACGCAGGAGATTTTCTTCATTGTTCGCCCTCCGTTTCCTTTCCTCGTTTACCGACAGCTTTTGGTGCCGGATGCCTTGCAAAGAAGGGAAAAACAACTTATAATGGATTCACGAATTTCAGCATTAAAGGAAGATCGCCATGAACGATATTTACGTTACCGGTCACCGCAATCCCGACACGGATTCCATCGTCGCCTCCATGGCCTATGCCCAGCTTCGCAACGCGCTGGGTGACAGGGAGTACAAGGCGGTGCGCATCGGCGCCATCAACGACGAAACCCAGCGCCTGCTGGACCATTTCGGGGTGGAGCCGCCTCCGCTCGTCAAAAACATGCGCACGCAGATCGCGGATGTGGAATACGATCCTACGCCCGCCCTCAACAGCTCGGTCACCATCCACCTGGCCTGGCTGACCATGGGAAGCGGCTCCATCAACGTGGTGCCCATCGTGGATGAAAACGGACATCTTTTCGGCATGCTCTCCGCCGGCGACATCGCCGCCTTCGACATGCACACGCTGAACGAAAACCGCGTGGACAACGTCCCTGTCTTCAACATTCTGAGCGTTCTGGAGGGTACGCTGGTCAACGAGTACCAGCTGGACCGGGACAGCGTATCGGGCGAGGTGTATATCGCTCTTCCGCTGCATTACCAGGACCAGGCTCTCACCTCTCCGGACAGCATCCTCATCTGCGGCGATCAGCCCGAGATCGTCGATCAGGCCATCGCAGCCGGTGTCAACTGTGTGATCCTCTGCCGCGCGGACGTCCGCCCCGAATGGGCGCGCAGCGAAAAGACCGTCATTATCTCCACGCCGCTCTCCGCCCGTCAGGCCTGCAGGCTCGTCTACCACGCGCTGCCGGTGGAGCGCATCGGCAAGCGCAGCGACATTATCGCCTTCCATCTGCGGGACTATCTGGACGATGCCACGGACATCATGCTCAAGAGCCGCTATCGCAGCTACCCGGTTCTGGATGAAAACGACCAGGTCGTGGGCACCATCTCCCGCTTCCATCTGCTCAAGCCCCGGCGCAAGCAGGTCGTGCTGGTGGACCACAATGAGGCCGCCCAGTCCGTCCCCGGCCTGGATCAGGTGGAGATCCTTGAGATCATCGACCACCACCGGTTGGCGGACATACAGACCGGCCAGCCCATCCGGGTCCGCAACGAACCGGTGGGCAGCACCAATACCATCATCACCGCCATGTATCAGGAGCACGGCGTGGTCCCGCCCCCGAAGATTGCGGGACTCATGGCCGGGGCAATCTTGTCCGATACCGTCATGTTCAAGTCTCCCACCTGCACCCGGCGGGACATCGCCATGGCGGAGCGTCTGGCCCGCTTTGCCCACGTCTCTCTGGATGAGCTGGGCAAGGAGCTCTTCTCCTCCGGCGCCTCCGACGGCAAGAGCTCGGAGGAGCTGTTCAAGACCGACTACAAGCAGTTCCACATCTCCGGCCAGAACATTGGCGTGAGCCAGATTACCAGCGCGGACGCCGAGCATCTGCTGGATCGGCGGGATGAATTCCTCGCGGTGATGAAGAAGGAACAGAAGGCCAGGGAGTATGATCTGGTGATCCTGATGATCACCGACGTGCTGCAGGAGGGCTCGTATCTCCTGTATGTGGGCAGCGATGACACGATCCGGCAGGCCTTCGGCGTGGAGCCCCACGACAAGCAGGTCTTTCTGCCGGGCGTCATGTCCCGCAAAAAGCAGATCATCCCCATGCTCACGGCCCTGTGGGGTTAATCGTAAAGCATA
>CAMKAP010000215.1 GCA_946410505.1 uncultured Clostridia bacterium | reverse complement strand
ACAGACGCTCCAACCGTACCTGGAAGCCGAACGTGAAGCGCGTCAAGGCCATCGTGGACGGCTCTCCCAAGCATGTCTACGTCTGCACTCGCTGCCTGCGCAGCGGTAAGGTCACTCGCGCTGTGTAATTCAACATTACCCGAAACAAAGCCTGTCGTACTTCGACGGGCTTTTTTCGGTACTGCACGAAAATAAGGAGGAACGCCCCATGGAGTTATTGGAACAGAGGATTCTCAAGGAGGGCCAGGTGAGGCCCGGCGGCATCCTGAAGGTGGACAGCTTCCTGAACCACCAGATCGACCCGCAGCTGCTCTATGAAATGGCGCTGGAGCTCAAGCGGCTCTATGCCGGCGCGGGCGTCAACAAGATCTTCACCATCGAGGCCTCCGGTATCGCCATCGCGAGCCTCGTCGGCTTTGTGTTCGGCTGCCCGGTGGTCTTCGCTAAGAAGAGCAAGACGAAGAACATCTCCGACGCGCTCTATTCAGTGGAGGTGGAGTCCTTCACCCACGGCAACACCAACACGGTGGTGGTGTCGAAGGAGTACCTGCACCCGGAGGACCGGGTCCTGATCGTGGACGATTTTCTCGCCACGGGCGCTGCCCTCGTGGGGCTCAAAGCGCTGGTGGAGCAGGCGGGCGGCACCGTGGTAGGCGCCGGCATCGCCATCGAGAAAGCCTTCCAGGGCGGCGGCAATCTGCTGCGGGAACAGGGCATGCGCATCGAGTCCCTGGCGAAGATCGCCTCCATGAGCGACGACAGCCTGGAGTTCTGCCGCTGAACACGGAAAAATCACGTTTTTTCTGCGCTGCAGGCCGCTTTTTTGCCGGAAAAAACTTTCAACATTTTGTACAAAAACTTGAACCATAAAATGTTGAAAATGGCCAAGTTTTTACTTGACTTTTTTCGGTCGGACTGTTACTATACTGTCATAATTCAATAGCGTTCGATATATCGCAAATGATATGGATTTGAAGTTTCTACCCGGACACCGTAAATGACCGGACTATCGAAGATGCAATGGAGGGCCAGATCTGTTTCCGACCCCTGTGCTTCGCATTTTCGCAGAGAGGCTTCAAATCGGGGCCTCTCTTTTTGCTTTCTCGCGCCTTCCCAAATCGGAGCCCGACGGAGTGGGTCCAATTTGGAAAAGGAAGAAGGAACTTATGGATATGGAGTTTTCCCGGCTCTTACGGAAACCGGGGAAACGGAATGGAGTGAGCTTCTTCTGACGCTGCCCTTTTCCGCGTATGCGGTTTAGGTGTGTCGGGGGTTCAACCCCCGGCACTGATAAAAATTTTTATTTTTTAGGAGAGAACAGAATGAAAAAGATCATCGCAATGCTGATGGCTCTGTGCATGGTCGTGGCGCTGGCCGCTTTCAATGCCCCCGCCGCCTCCGCCGAGACCCCTGTCAAGATCGGCTTTATCTTCCTGCATGACGAGCAGTCCACCTACGACCTCAACTTCATGAACGCCGCCAAGGAAGCCTGCGAAGCCCGCGGCATGGTCGAGAACGAGGACTACTTCTTCAAGGTGGGTATCGGTGAATCTCAGGATTGCTACGAGACCGCCATGGATCTGGTCGACGAAGGCTGCAACATCATCTTCGCTGACTCCTTCGGCCATGAGGACTACATGATCCAGGCCGCCAAGGAGTGCCCCGACGTGCAGTTCTGCCACGCCACCGGCACCCGCGCCCACACCGAGGGTCTGGACAACTACCACAACGCTTTTGCCTCCATCTATGAGGGCCGTTACCTGGCCGGCATCGCCGCCGGTATGAAGCTCAACGAGATGATCGAGAGCGGCAAGATCACCGAAGATCAGGCCAAGATCGGCTACGTCGGCGCCTTCACCTACGCCGAGGTTATCTCCGGCTACACCTCCTTCTTCCTCGGCGCCCGTTCCGTCTGCCCCAGCGCCACCATGGAAGTCACCTTTACCGGCCAGTGGTACGATCTGCCCCTGGAGCAGGAAGGCGCTCAGAAGCTGATCGATGACGGCTGCGTTCTGATCAGCCAGCACGCCGACTCCATGGGTGCCCCCTCCGCCTGCGAGGCCGCCGGTGTTCCCAACGTCTCCTACAACGGCTCCACCATCGCTGCCGGCCCCAACACCTACATCATCTCCTCCCGCATCAACTGGGCTCCCTACTTCACCTACATCATGGACAGCGTCGCCAACGGTGAGGCCATTGACACCGACTGGACCGGCGACTTCTCCACCGGCTCTGTCGAGCTTGCCGAGCTGAACGAGGCTGTCGCCGCCGAGGGCACCGCCGAGGCGCTCAAGGCCGCCGAGGAAGCTCTGGTTGCCGGCGAGCTGCATGTCTTCGCCACCGAGGCCTACACCGTCGAGGGTGAGGCTCAGGAGAGCTACATGGCCGACGTGGATACCGATCCCGCCTACGAGGGCGACACCGAGGTCGTTGCGGACGGCTACTTCCACGAGTCCGAGTTCCGCTCCGCTCCTTACTTTGACGTTCAGATCGACGGCATCACCCTGCTCGATACCGCGTTCTAATGACAATCTGGGAAGTCCCGGCGCCCCCGGGACTTCCCTTTCAGCTTCACAGCGCCAAGTGCTGCAAAAGGAAGCGCGGCGACGTTTCTGCCCCCGCGTTTCCTTTTTCAGCATTTTGGCATTTCTCCAAGGAGGATACGACTTTGGACAATAAGATTCCTGCCGTAACCATGCGCAACATCACCAAGCGCTTCGGCCCCGTCGTCGCCAACGACAAGGTCTGGCTGAACATCTACCGCGGCGAGATCCTTGCCCTGCTGGGCGAGAACGGCAGCGGCAAGACCACGCTGATGAACATGCTATCCGGCATCTACTTTCCTGACGAGGGCGAAATCGCCATCGACGGGAAGGAGGTCGTGATCCGCTCGCCGAAGGACGCCTTCGATCTGGGTATCGGCATGATCCATCAGCATTTCAAGCTGGTGGATGTGCTCACGGCCGCCGAGAACATCGTGCTCGGTCTGCCGGGCAAGCTGGACCTCAAGACTGCCGCGAAGAAGATCCGCGAGATCTGCGAAGCCTACGGCTTTGAGGTGGATCCCAATCAGAAGATCTACGACATGTCCGTCTCCCAGAAGCAGACGGTGGAGATCGTGAAGGTCCTCTACCGCGGGGCTGACATTCTGATCCTGGACGAGCCCACCGCCGTACTGACTCCGCAGGAGACCGACAAGCTCTTCGCCGTGCTGCGCAACATGCGCAACGACGGCAAGGCCGTCGTCATCATCACCCACAAGATGCACGAGGTGGAGGCGCTGAGCGACCGGGTGGCCGTGCTGCGCCACGGCCAGTTCATCGGTGATATGCCCACCGCCAAAACCAACGCCCAGGAGATGACCAACATGATGGTCGGCCATCCTGTGACGCTGAACATCGACCGGCCCGATCCGGTGGACCCCAAGCCCCGCATCGAGGTGAAGGGCCTGACGGTGCGCAGCATGGACGGCATCCTGAAGCTGGAGGACGTGAGCTTTACCGCAAATTCCGGCGAGATTCTGGGCATCGCGGGCATCTCCGGCTGCGGCCAGAAGGAGCTGCTGGAGGCCATCG
>CAMKAP010000214.1 GCA_946410505.1 uncultured Clostridia bacterium | reverse complement strand
AACGCCCGCGAAGGCGAACAGGCAGAAGAGGCCGAGGCTTTTGAACTCCCGGTGCGCCAGGGCCCAGAACACATAGGCGGCGCAGAGGAAGAAGGCATAAAACACGAAGTAGTACTGGGTCATCAGACCGAGGAACAGCGTCAGGCCGATCAGCGGATAATAACGGCGTTTGCGCTCCTGCATGAGCCTTGCCACCAGCAGGGCCAGCAGCAGCGTCAGCGCGGTCATGAGCACGTACATGCGAATCATCAGCATGGTGGAAAGCCCCATGCCGCTCAGCCCGTAGATGCCGGCACACGCGGCGGCGGCCGGCCGGCCTGCGCCAAGCGTCCGGGCCAGCTGGTAGAGCAGAAACAGGGCCAGCATATAAATGACGTAATCCAGGGCAAGCCCCGTCCACTTGGAGAAGCTGTGGGGCGTCAGGGAAGAGACCATGTTGAACAGCCAGTAGTAGAGCGGCGGGTGCACGTCCCGGGTCTGGTTGTAGTATACAGAGCCGAAGTCAAAGCGGTCGTCATCGCCCACGCTCACATAGTCCAGCAGCTGCTGCCGGGTCATGACCGTGTCGGTAAAGCTGCCGCCCTGCACATCGGTCAGATAGGGAGCGTAGTGGCTGTTGGACAGGCCGTAGGTGTAGATCTCGTCGATGAACATACCGGATTTCCGGACGGAGAACAGCAGACACACGGCGCTGACCAGGGCCAGCACCAGCAGCAGGGGGAGTATTTTCTTGGCAGCCTCTTTCATGCGCGGCCTCCGAAACAATTATAATTCTACAAAATAATAGTATAAGCCAAAGCCCGGCGCTTCGCAAGTGTTTTCTGCCCCTTCAGCTCCGGACGCACATATGCTATTATCAGAAAATCCGTCTGCCCCTGGTGACTCCGTCTTGAGCGGTAACTCCAGACTGCGTGCTGTCAGCTGGGGCCTCTGCTATTCCGTGATATAGTTCTCCTCGGAACCTGCACATCCGTTCAAATGAAACTTATCGCCTCAATACGGATCATTCACCGCCGCTGTCATCACCAGATATCATTTTCCCAGGCCTTTCCGTGATACCTCTCCTCCGACGCAGAAAAAATGAGCGCTCTGTTTTTGCGCTTCTGTACAAGGGAAACGCGCAAAATTTTTTTAATCTGCGTACTTTCGCAAAAAACGAAGGAAATAATTCCATTTAATTAGAATACGTTAACAATTACAACGGCAGCAGCCGACATTTTTACGTTGACAATTTTCCATGAAACACTTAAAATTTTTCCAGGATTCTTTGTGAAATGCTCACAAGAAAACGGGTAAGGATTAACATAGAGAAAGGAGAAAACATGAAAAAACAAATGAGAAGAATTGATGTTCTCGCTGTTGCCGTCGGCGCGATCATCGGCTGGGGCTGCTTCGTCATGCCGGGCAACTCCTTCCTGCCCGCTGCAGGACCGATCGGCACCGTGATCGGTCTGTTCCTGGCAGCCATCATGGCCTGGATCATCGCCCATAGCTACAGTTTCCTGATCCAGAAGTACCCTGTTGAAGGCGGCGAGTTCGAGTACGTTACCCAGGCCTTCGGCAAGAAGCACGCTTTTGTTGCCGGCTGGTTCCTGGTGTTGGCCTATCTGTCGTTCATCCCCCTCAACGGCACCGCCATCGGCCTGATCACACGGTATATTTTCCCCGGCACCTTCCTGCAGAACACGCTGCTCTGGAACATCGGCGGGTTCGACGTTTACCTGGGCGAGATCATCCTGACCATGCTGATCGTCATCATTTTCATGTGGATCAACATCAAGGCGGTCAAGGTGGCCTTTGTGTCCCAGACTTTCCTGGCCCTGATGCAGACGGCGATCATCATCATCTTCCCGATCGTCATCATCGCCACTGGCCACGCCAACTTCGCCTACATGCGCCCGCTCATGGAGGGCAGCAAGGGAGAAAGCGTATTCTCCGGCATCGCCGTCATCCTCTCGATGGCGCCCTGGGCCTTCGTTGGCTTCGACGTTATCCCGCAGGTCTGCGAGGAGTATGACTTCGATCAGTCCAAGGCCAAGGTCCTGATGGTGAGCACCATTGCCGCCGCCTGGCTTATGTACAGCGCCAATACCATCACCACCGCCATCGTGCAGCAGGAGGGCTACGCCACCTGGGCCGAGTTCCTGAAGTCCAATCCCTTCTGGGCCACCGGCGCCGCCGTGGAGAAGGCCCTCGGCAAGCCCGGCCTGTACATTCTCGGCTTCGCCATGGCCTGCGCGGTCCTCTCCGCGATCAACGGCTTTTTCATCGCCTCCGCCCGTCTGATCGCCGCCATGGCCAAGCGCAAGGCGCTTCCCTCCGTGTTTGCCAAGCGCAACGCGGGTGACGGCGCTCCTGTCGCGGCAGTCATGTTCGTCGGCCTCATCGCCCTGATCGGACCCTGGTTCGGCCGCAGCGCGCTCGGCTGGATCGTGGATATGACCTCCTTGGGCACCTCGGTCGTGTTCCTCTATGTCTGCCTGTCGGCCTGGAAGTTCGCCAAGAGAGAAGGCAACCAGAGGATGCAGACCTTCGGCATCCTGGGCGCCATCTGCGCGGTCATCTTCCTGGCCCTGATGGTGATTCCCGGCTCCGCCGCAGCTCTGTACAAGCAGGCCTGGATCATGCTGATCATCTGGGTCATCCTCGGCATCATCTTCTATGCGGTCAAGAGGAAGGACTACCTGGGCAATTAAATCCGCAGCTGTCGATCGGAAAGCCGCAGAGCCGCTCTGCGGCTTTCCCCTTAAAGGAGAAGACATGAGATTATCTGCATCCGAATTCATTCTGTTCTGCGGTCCGCCCGCGGAGAACGCGCGGCGCCTGCATGAGATCGTGCCCGAAGTAGAGCTCATGCTCGACGGCGACGCCTGGGATTATGAGCAGGAGGGCTGGCCGGAACAGGCAGCCGCGCTGCGGGGATTGGGGATCCCGTTTTCCGTGCATCCGCCCGCCTGGGACGTGAACCCCACCGCGCCGATCCGCGCGCTGCGCGAGGCTGCCGCCGTGCTCAACAAGTCCGCGGTCTCCCTATGCCGCGAGGTGGGCGCTTCGCAGATCGTTTTCCACCCCGGCTATTACGACCGGGATTCCTTCTTCAGCAAGAGCCGGGCACAGGGCTTCTGCTATCAGCTCCTGGAGGAGATGATCGGGCTGTGCCGCCCGCTGGGCATCACCATTGCTTTCGAGAACATCGCTGGGCCCTCCATGGCGCTCTTTACGCAGGAGGAGTACATCCATGCGCTCGACGGTGTGGATCCCTGCGTCAAATTCCTGCTGGACGTGGGCCATGCCCACTGCAACAGCTGGAATATCCCCGAGCTGATCGAGCGCATCGGCCCCCGGCTCTGCGGCTTCCACCTGCATGACAACAACGGCGACGCCGATTCACATCGGCCGATCGGTCAGGGCACCATCGACTGGGAGCCAATCTTCGCAGCCATGCGCGGCCTGCCGGAGGATGTGCTCTATGTGATGGAATACGCGGCGGGAACACCGCTGACCGAGCTGGAAAAAGGCCGGGATCTGCTCCTGCGGAAGGTGGCGGGCGCCTGAGTCTCCGGCTCTGAAAACAGAAAGAAT
>CAMKAP010000213.1 GCA_946410505.1 uncultured Clostridia bacterium | reverse complement strand
AGCTGTATGGCAAACATGCGGCGCATGTGATGAAGACGGATCTGAAGGAACACGATGAAGGCTATGAGCTGAAAGTGGACCTGCCGGGCTTCAAGAAAGATCAGATCGATTTGCAGCTGCAGAATGGCTACCTGACGATCACCGCGTCCAAGGGCCTCGAAGAAGAGGGCAAGGACAAGAAGGGCCGGATCGTCCATCAGGAACGCTACGAAGGTTCCATGACCAGAAGCTTCTATATCGGCGAGAATGTCAAAGAGGAAGACGTGCAGGCGAAGTTCGAGGACGGCGTTCTCACGCTTGCTTTCCCGAAGGAGAAGCCAATGGCGCTTCCTGAGCGCAAGACCATCCAGATCCAGGGCTGATCATGGCTGTTGCAGCGCCCCGCAAAATGCGGGGCGCTTTCCGGTTCGACCAGATGAATGGCTCCCCCACGGGAGAGCAGGAAATGGCGAGAAGATACCGCAATGAGCGGTATCTTCTCGCCATTTCAATTGCAGCACCGGTTATTGATCACACCGCCATCTCGATCGGGCCTGGGACGGGAAGCCCCAGGGCGACCAGCACTTCCTGCACGGTGGAGACCGGCGTGATCTCCAGCGCCTGCTTTACTTCCTCGGCCACATCCTTAAGGTCGTCCACGTTGTCCTTCGGAATGAACACCCGTTCCACACCGGCGCGCTGGGCGGCCATCAGCTTTTCGGGCAGTCCGCCGATGGGATTGACGTCCCCCTGCAGGGAGACCTCGCCGGTCATCGCCACGCTGGGCGGCACGGCCCGGCCCGTCAGCTGCGAGGCCAGCGCCGTGGTCAGCGTGATGCCGGCGGAGGGGCCGTCCTTGGGCGTCGCGCCGTCGGGCACATGGATATGCAGATCGCTCTCGGAGAGGGTCTGCGCCTGCTCGGGCAGCATGGCCTTGACCAGGCTGACCGCGATCTGGGCTGACTCCTTCATCACATCGCCCAACTGTCCGGTAACGGTGATCTTTCCGCTGCCTTTTGTCAGCAGCGTCTGGATGTACAGGATGTCTCCGCCTGCAGGCGTCCAGGCCAGACCTGTGACGATGCCGGGCCTTGCGCCCTCCGGCACACGCTTGCGTCGCAGCGGGCTTATATCCATCAGCTCCTGGAGCATGGGGGGCAAAACGGTGATCCTTGCCGCCGGATCATCCACCAGCGTTACCGCCGCGCTGCGGCAGAGCTGATCCATGCGTTTTTTCAGCCCGCGCACGCCGGATTCCCGGGTGTAGTCCTCGATGATGGCATCGATGGTCTCGTCGGGCACGGTCAGCGCAGCTTCCGGGATCCCCACCGCCTGCATCGCGCGGGGCAGCAGATGCTCCCGGGCGATGCGGTGCTTCTCAATGGGCGTATAGCCCTGGAAGGGGATCACCTCCATGCGGTTTAAAAGCGGCTCGGGGATCGTGTCCAGGGTGTTTGCCGTACAGATGAAGAGCACGTCGCTCAGATCGAAGGGCACGTTCAGATAGTGATCCGTGAAGGAGAAATTCTGCTCCGGATCCAACACCTCCAGCAGCGCGCTGGCCGGATCGCCGTTATAGGACATGGAGAGCTTGTCCACCTCGTCAAGGACCATGACCGGGTTGGAGGAGCCGCACTTGTGGATGCCGTCGATGATCCGCCCGGGCATGGCTCCTATGTAGGTGCGGCGATGGCCGCGGATATCGGCCTCGTCCCGTACGCCGCCCAGGGAAACCCGCACATACTTGCGGCCCAGGGCCTTGGCAATGGATTCGCCGATGGAGGTCTTGCCGGTGCCCGGCGCGCCCACAAAGCAGAGGATGGAGCCGGACTGCCTGCCTTTCAGACGCATGACCGCAATCTGCTGCAGGATGCGCTTTTTCACCTTCTCCAGTCCCGCGTGCTCCGCATCCAGGGCAGAGCGGGCCTTGTCCATGGAGATCTCCTCCATCGGCTCTTTCTTCCAGGGCAGGCTGGTCAGCAGATCCAGCCAGTCGGTGAGCATGCCGGCCTCCGGGCTGTTGGAGCCTTCACCCTTGAGGCGATTGAGGACCTTACGCCCTTCTTTCAGGGCGGTCTCGTTCATTCCCGCCTCTTCCAGCTTCAGCTCCAGCCGCCGCACCTCGGACACGTTCTCCGGGTGCATGGCGTCCAGTTCCTTCTGCAGATATTCGATCTGCTTTTTGATGGCGGATTCGCGGTAGAGCTTCTCATGATCCTCCTGCTGAGCGGCCTGGGCGGCGTTCTTCACATCCGCCATCTCCAGACCCTCCATCAGCACGCGCTCCAGCTTTTCAAAGCGGACCCGGCGGCTGTCCTCTGCCAAAAGCTCATAGCGCTCGGCATTGGAAATGGGCAGCCACGGGGACATGGCCGCGGCCACTGTCCAGAGGGAATCCCAGTATGCGGCGAAGGTACGCAGCCATCCCTCCCATTGCTGGCCCCTGGAGAAAGACAGGATCCGCTCCTTGACCTCGGTAAGCGTCCGCCGGGCCGCTTCGGGATCCAAATCTTCCACGTCAGGCCTGCGGGAAACGGTCATGCTGAAGCTGCTGTCTGCCTGTACGGTCACACCTTCGATATTGATGCGGTTTTGAATGTCGATGGCGACAAAGCCCGCATCGTTTACCTCCGCGACAACGCCGGCCGTACCGATAGGGTGAAAGCTGTCAGCCGTCAGGTCTTTCCGGCCCTCGTCCTCTTTCTGCATAAGGATGGTAACTTTGTCCCCTTCGACGGGCGCCTTGCCGGTCAGTTCCCGGTAAACCGCGCCGCGCAGCCAGAGCCTCGCGCCCGGAAGCGCGATCATATTATATAAGGGCATGATTGCCATGCTTCTGCCTCCTTTTCTTGGTCTTGGTTTGACAAATGTCAAGTTTTCTGAATTCTACAACAAACCTTGACATTTGTCAAGCCCGTTTGTTATAATACAGAACATCAAGGACGCAGGAGACTGGATTATGTACTGTGGGAGCAACAAAACAGCGCTGCAATCTCAGCGGCAGATCGCCCGGGCCATGATGGCGCTGATCCGGGAAAAGCCCTACGCGCAGATCACGATCAGTGAGCTGTGCAAAACGGCCGGTATTTCGCGGCAGACCTTTTACAGCCTGTTTACCAGCCGGGAGAATGTGATGGTTTTTACGCTGCAGACCGGTGAGCGCGACACGCCGGAGATCACACCGCCTGAGCGCAGCAATGACCGGGCGGAGACTCTGCGCTGGCTCTGCCGGGGCTACAGCGAATATATCCTCCAAAACCGGGAGCTCATCAAGCTGCTGGTGGACAACCGCATCGACTATCTGCTCTACGACAGCTTTTTTGAAGTCATGAACGACTGCGATTGTTTTCTGGCCGGGGCTGAGCCCTGTCTGCGCAGCTACGCGGCCAGCTTCTATGCCGGCGGCATCGCCTGCGTGGCGCGGCGCTACGCCCAGGAGGGCTGTACCACCTCGGTCGACGGACTTCAGAACATGTTGATAACCCTGCTCTCCGGAGAGCTGTTCTGAGGTCCTGGCACATCACAGTGTCATACCCTTTTCTCTGCGGGGAAGACAATATAATAATGATCATCGGATGGCGAAATCAATCGAAGATTCGATTGATTTCGCTG
>CAMKAP010000212.1 GCA_946410505.1 uncultured Clostridia bacterium | reverse complement strand
AAACGCTCCAGCACGATCTTGAAGATCACCGACTGGGTCTGCTTGGTGGCATTGGTCAGCTCGTCAAAAAAGAGGATGTGGAGCTCTCCGTCCTCGCACAGGCGCTCGAGCTTCACAAGCCAGACCGGCTTTACGTCCACGATCTCGTCCTTGGCCTCGTTGTAAATGGCGCGGCCGTTGATGGTGTCGGGGTTTTCGTTCACCAGCTCAATGTCCAGCGCCTGGGGGTCGATCTGCCGGACACGGTCGCTCTTGCCGTCGCCGGAGAGGCCGTGGAGGAAAACCGGGATGTCGGCCCGGACATAGGCGCGGATCAGGCTCAGCTCGTCATGCTCCTCCACCCGGAAGGCTCTGTCCTTTGTATCACTCTGATCGGCCGTAAACAGCTCTTTGATAAAATCCTCCCGCAGATAGGCGGCGGCTTCCTCGCGGCTCATGCCGCCGAAAAGCGCCCGGGCGCTCACAAGCAGCGCTTTCTCCGCGTCATAGAGCCAGCGCACGGGGCGCATCTCCAGGAAGACGCTCTCCCCCTCGCCCAGCAGGGTCCCGTCCGAAAGGGACACATAGCCGTTGACGCCGCCCTGCCGGAGTGTGACGCGCACCAGCTCCTTCGCGCCGAGGCGCCAGACCGGCTCCTCGTTTTCCCCGATGCGAACGTGCCGCCCGGTGTCCGTGAGGCTTTCGCGCTGATACTCCCGCTCCGCCATATCCCGCAGGGCGGGGTCCAGGATCACGGAGGGGTAGGAGCCGTATTCGGCGGTGGTGACGCCACCCTCCGTGCGCACACGGCGCAGAAGGCCTTCCTCCCCTTCTTCCAGCAGCAGGACGGGCCGAACGGCGCAGACGGCGCAGTTTCCGGCGCGGCCGAAGCGGTCCGCGCAGCCGTCGGACAGATAGTAATTGATCCCGCCGCCGCTCTCATGCAGGAAACCGTCGTCCTCGGCGGTCAACAGCGCCAGATCCGTGGCCGGCGCGGCGGTGCCCACTTTTTTGAAAAGGGCAAGGGGCTTTGCAAAAAGCTCGTCAAGTGATAAGAAAATCGATTTCATGCTTCTCTTTCTCCTCGTTTGGCCGGCTGTAGATCACGCGGCCGCCTTTGGGGTGGATCGTCGTGTTCCCGTAGACCACCCAGATCGCGTCGCAGCGCTCCTCGGGCATCTCGGCAAAGCCGTCAGTAAAGATGATGCGGTTTTCCGCATCGCCGGTGAAGGCGTGGATCGCGGCGTGAAAGTCCGTGCCGCCGGCGCCGCTGAGCGGCAGCTTCTCGATGTCCTGCTCGGTCACCACATCCTGAAAGCCGTAGAAACGGGTGTCAAAGCAGCCGACGCGCACCACCGCGTCCTGCCGCAGCAGGCCCTTGACGCCGCGCACAAAAGCGCGCAGCAGCTCCGCGTCCACGGAGGCGCTGGTGTCCAGCAGGATCTCCGCGTGGGCCACCGGGTAGGCGCGAAACTCATGGCCCAGCACTCCGTCCCGGATGGTGGTGCCGGGAAACCAGTCGAAATCCAGCTGCATGCTGGGCTCCAGCATCTCCGCAAGCCCCGCCACGATGGCGGCAAGCCCCGGATCCTCGATGGCACGCAGACGGGCCTCGCTCTCCTTGCCGGCCTGTTTGCTTTTGTCGTCCGGCCGCACCTCCCGGATCACCGGCTCCGTCTCCCGCCCGCTCTCGTCTCCGTCCTTCCGCTGCTGCCGCAGCAGCGCGTACAGACCCTCGGCGCTCTGATCTCCCGCGCCGGGCAGGAGCACCGCGTCCTCCGGCAGCGCAAAGCCGTCGGCCTTCAGCATGGCGTTGACCACCGCGTCGCTGGCTGTTTTCCAGAGGCGTCGGTCCTTCCCCCTGCCCCGGGCGAAGTGGTTGAGCTGCAGATGCAGCAGCTGCTGAGCCACATAGAAGCGGCGGCTCTCCTCGGTGTAGTATTTCATCAGCCGCTCGTTGTAGAGGATCTCCCGGCCGTTGTTGTCCACCGCACCGAAGCCCGCGCCGTCCCGGAAGGAGAGCATGCGCAGTCTGCCGCTCCACTGGGGATAGCGCTCTTCCAGGGCGTCACAGATCTCTTTGAAGTCCAACGCGCTCCCCCCTTCGAAAAACACAGTTCTTGGGCAAAGCACAGGTTTTGCCCGGCGCAGCTGGCGCTGCGCATAAAACGCTTGTTTTCAAGCGTTTTATTGAAGATTGGTAGTATTATATCCGAAGGCCCGCCCAAAGTAAAGAGACGCCGGTCCTTTATGCAGCAGCGCAAAAATGCTCAAAAATATGGATGTATTTCCGCCCGGGCCTCTTCCCTTTGTCGTTATTGGGGTGTATAATATAAAAAAAGGCCGCGAAGGACGGTGATTTTTGGAAATAACGCCTAAAAACCCTCGGCGTCAGCACATCCAACCGATTCTTTATTAATGATACAGGAGGCTTTCCCATGTTGAGGAAATCCATGGACGGCAATGAAGCCGCCGCGTATGCCAGTTATGCCTTTACCGAAGTCGCAACCATTTACCCCATTACCCCGTCGAGCCCCATGGCCAACCATGTGGACGAGTGGGCCGCGCGCGGGAAGAAAAATCTGTTCGGCAGCTCTGTGAAACTGATGGAGATGCAGGCAGAGGCCGGCGCCTGCGCCGCCATGCAGGGCGCGCTGGAGGCCGGGTCTCTCGGCACCACCTACACCTCCGCCCAGGGCCTGATGCTGATGATCCCGCCCATGTACCGCATCGCGGGCCTGCTGGTCCCCGCGGTAATGCATGTGGCCGCGCGCTCGGTCGCAACCGAGGCCGTCTCCATCTTCGGCGACCATCAGGACGTGATGGCCTGCCGCCAGACCGGCTGGGCCCAGCTGGCCTCCTCCAGCGTGCAGGAGTGCATGGATCTGGGCGCGGTGGCGCATTTATCCGCCATCAAGGGCCATGTCCCCGTGCAGCATTTCTTTGACGGTTTCCGCACCAGCCACGAGATCCAGAAGATCGACGTGCTGGATTACGAGGATCTGCGCAAGCTTGTGGACTGGGACGAGCTGCAGAAGTTCCGCGACCGGGCCCTGAACCCGGAGCACCCCACCATCCGCAACAGCGGCGAAAACGACGACATTTTCTTCCAGCACCGCGAGGCGTCGAACCCCACTTACAATGCCTTCCCCGAGATCGTTGCGGAATACATGGAGAAGATGTCCGCCCTCACCGGGCGCGACTACAAGCTCTTCAACTACTACGGCGCGCCCGACGCCGAGCGCGTGATCGTCGCGATGGGCTCCGTGTGCCAGACCGCGCAGGAGGTCGTAAACTATCTGACCGAGCGCGGCGAGAAGGTCGGTCTTATCCAGGTCCGCCTGTACCGCCCCTTCTCCCTCAAGCACTTCACCGCCGCCATCCCCGCCAGCTGTAAGGTCCTCTCCGTGCTCGACCGCACCAAGGAGCCCGGCGCGCTGGGTGAGCCGTTGTATGAGGACGTGAGCGCCGCCGTGCAGGAGCTCGGCCTTCCCGTGAAGCTGCTGGGCGGCCGCTACGGTCTCTCTTCCAAGGACACCACGCCCGCTCAGATCAAGGCCGTCTTCGACAACATGGCAGGCGAGCAGAAGAACCACTTCACCGTCGGCATCAACGACGA